>NZ_WHIZ01000001.1:0-65850 GCF_009372125.1 Thermococcus sp. 101 C5 | reverse complement strand
TAAGAAAACTAAGAACGCTCCAGGTGGTTTTGGTAGTAAGAAGAGAGACAGAGTGTTTTCTGAAGAAGAGTACAGGCATAGGAATCCTCATGAGGGGTTCTGGGGTGCGTTTACAACGTGGTTTGGCAGTAGGATCCCCTGTTTTCTGAAAAAGACTACTGTAACCCGAATCCTGCTTGGGGTAATGTGTTATGGTCTGAAAATCCTCCTCAGAGTCAAATACTGTTTAAATAACAGGGGGTGAAACTAAACACGCCCCATCAAAGCCAAAACCATATACTACGCCCCAACTTGCAGTATTATTTGTGGTAATAGCCACATATAGGTACTGTTCATCGTATGAAACGTAGAGCTTGTCCAAATCCGCTCCATCTGGACCATCAAGATTGCTTACTCCCACAACCTCATAGCCTGCCCAGTCGCTTAAATCCCCGTCAATAGTCTTAGGAACGATGTATATTTCAGCTAGGTCAGTGAAGTAATCAGTGTCTCCCCATTCATTAGGATTATCTTTTACAACGGAGCTTTCTGGAAGAGCATCCACTGCAGATCCTTCACCCCCTGTTACCCATACAATAACAGCAATTTTGTTTGTTTTTCCTCCAATAGCGTTCCATGGTATCTTTATTTCGAGAGTCTTTAAACCCACAGAGCTATCTCCACTCCATCCAAAACTTCCGCCTACCTCTCCAATTGTTTTGTATTCCCAATGATCTCCTACCCAAGGTAGAAAAGCAACATTTTCTTGTCCCTCCACTGTAGGCTTTGCTTGCGAATCGTCCCACCAAGTGTATAGTTCATAATCAATGGCATAATTGCCACTAAAACTTATACTTCTTCCCCAAGCATCACTTGTTCCAGTGTATCCATTTCCACTATCAGGATCCACATCAATTCCAATTCCATACGCCATTCCCCAATTGGCTTTATTGTTAGCTTCTAATGCTATATAAAGATACTGATCGTCATAAGACACATAGAGAGAGCTTAGGTTTCCACCATCTACTCCATAGCCAAGTTTGTCTTTTGCTACAAGATCGAGAGTTCCCCAATCACCTAGATTTCCATCAATAACTTTTGTCCCATAGAGGGCACTAGCAAATTTTGCTGCTGGCACTAGACTAAGAACCATCAAAAAAACAATCCACAAAGACGCACTCCTCTTCATCTTTATTCACCCCGGGTGATATTTGTTCACCCTAGTTGATATATGAGCATAAAATATTTATATATCTTTCCCACTATCACTCTTAGTGATAACGATTTATGGAGGTGCAGGAATGGAAAGAATAAACTTCATATTTGGCATTCATAATCATCAGCCATTGGGCAACTTTGGCTGGGTGTTTGAAGAGGCATACAACCGCTCTTACAGACCCTTTATGGAGATTTTAGAGGAATTCCCGGAGATGAAAGTAAACGTTCACTTCAGCGGGCCGCTTTTGGAATGGATTGAAGAAAACAAGCCGGATTATCTCGACCTTCTCAAATCCCTCATAAAGAGGGGTCAGATTGAGATCGTCGTGGCAGGGTTTTACGAGCCAGTGTTAGCGGCCATTCCAAAAGAAGACAGATTAGTTCAGATAGAAATGCTAAAGGACTATGCAAGAAAGCTCGGCTATGATGCAAAAGGTGTGTGGCTCACAGAGAGGGTATGGCAGCCGGAACTGGTAAAGTCGCTTAGAGAGGCTGGAATCGAGTACGTAGTCGTTGATGATTATCACTTCATGAGTGCTGGATTGAGCAAAGAAGAACTCTTCTGGCCGTACTATACGGAAGACGGTGGAGAGGTCATAACAGTATTCCCCATAGATGAAAAATTGCGCTATTTGATACCCTTCCGTCCGGTTAAGAAGACCATTGAATATTTAGAGAGTCTTGCAAGTGATGACCCCTCAAAGGTAGCTGTGTTCCATGACGACGGCGAAAAGTTCGGAGTATGGCCGGGCACTTATGAATGGGTCTATGAAAAAGGATGGCTTAGAGAGTTTTTTGATGCAATTACAAGCAACGAAAAGATCAACCTCATGACTTACAGCGAGTATTTAAGTAAGTTCACTCCAAGAGGACTTGTGTACCTCCCAATAGCATCATACTTTGAGATGAGCGAATGGTCTTTACCGGCAAAGCAGGCAAAGCTCTTCGTGGAGTTTGTAGAAGGGCTGAAAAAAGAGGGGAAGTTTGAAAAGTACCGCGTCTTTGTCAGGGGCGGTATATGGAAGAACTTCTTCTTCAAATATCCAGAGAGCAACTTTATGCACAAAAGAATGCTCATGGTAAGCAAAGCCGTGAGAGATAACCCCGAAGCTAGAAAATACATTCTCAAAGCACAGTGCAATGACGCATATTGGCACGGCGTCTTTGGAGGAATTTATCTGCCTCACTTGAGAAGAACTGTGTGGGAGAACATAATAAAAGCCCAGAACCACCTAAAGCCAGAAAACAAAATACTTGACGTTGATTTTGATGGAAGAAAAGAGATTATGGTTGAAAACGAGGGCTTTATTGCCACGATAAAACCCCATTACGGAGGCAGCATTTTTGAACTAAGCTCAAAGAAAAAAGCCGTAAACTACAACGACGTGCTTCCGAGAAGATGGGAGCACTACCATGAGGTTCCGGAAGCCGCTACACCAGAGGAGGAAAGCGAAGAAGGTGTTGCAAGCATACATGAGCTCGGAAAGCAAATTCCAGAGGAGATAAAGAGAGAGCTTGCCTATGACTGGCAACTAAGGGCTATTTTGCAAGACCACTTCATCAAACCAGAAGAAACTCTCGACAACTATCGCCTTGTAAAGTACCACGAGCTCGGTGATTTCGTTAACCAGCCCTACGAGTATGAGATGATAGAAAACGGAGTAAAGCTGTGGCGTGAAGGAGGCGTTTATGCAGAGGAAAAAATCCCTGCAAGAGTAGAGAAGAAAATAGAACTAACGGAAGACGGTTTCATTGCAAAGTACAGAGTCTTGCTTGAAAAACCCTACAAAGCTCTCTTCGGAGTAGAGATTAACCTAGCAGTACACAGCGTTATGGAAAAGCCAGAAGAGTTTGAAGCAAAAGAGTTTGAAGTGAATGACCCATACGGCATTGGAAAAGTCAGGATAGAGCTCGACAAGGCTGCAAAGGTTTGGAAGTTCCCGATAAAAACGCTCAGTCAGAGTGAGGCCGGATGGGACTTCATACAGCAGGGAGTAAGCTATACAATGCTTTTCCCAATCGAAAAGGAGTTAGAGTTCACGGTAAGGTTCAGGGAGCTTTGACCTTTCTTTTCTATTATACCTCAGATAGGGAGGCCTCCATCATCCATCAGGGCCCGAAAGGTTCTTCATCATCGGTATTGGCTATTTTAAGGGTGACGGGCTCTTCCAGACCCCAGAATTTACAGAAGGAGCATTTTTCTCCCTGGGCGGGCATTCCACAGAGCTTACATTCCTTGAGCTCTATCTCCCTAAGCTCGGCTTCAAATAAGTGTCTTTTCCTCAGGTAGCCCTTGACAAAGTTTATCTTAGTCCCGGGTCTTTTTTCTTCCATTTCGTTCAAAATTTCCTTGTACTCTATTGTCGTAGCTCCTCTCGCATGGGGGCATTCATCAACTATATACTCCAACCCCACTGCGAGGGCATATGCCACAACTTCCCTCTCGGTGAGCTCGTAGAGGGGCTTGACCTTTCTTACAAACTTCCCCTCTCCCGGTAAAACCGGCCCCTGCTTCGCAAGGTATTCAGTATTCCAGTTCATGAGGTTGGAGAATATAAAGCTCGCCTCATCATCCAGGTTATGGCCCGTTGCAATGACGTCAAAGCCGTTGTCATAGGCAAACTTGTTGAAGAGATACCTCTTCGTAAGGCCACAGTAGGAACAGGTGGGTCTTCTCGTTCTCACCTCGCCGATTCCTTTTCCAAGAAGCTCCCTGACGTTAACCACGTGAAGAGGGGCACCTATAATCCTGCACTGTTCCCTAGCATATTGCTCACTTTTTTCTGAATACTCCCCTATGCCAAGGTTTATATGTAGACATTCCACATTGTAACCGAGCTTCTTTAGAACGTAAGCCGTTACTGCGGAATCCTTTCCCCCGCTAATAACCACAAGGACTTTTTCATCCGGCTTGAGGAGTTTGTATTTCTCGATTGTCCTCTTGACTTTCCTCTCAAAATACTCCACAAAGTGATCAGCGCAAAGATACATTTTTGGATAATGGAGTTTTATAAACGCTTTCTCTCCACAAACTCTGCACCTCATGATCTCACCAGAATGAGAAAAAGAAGAACAAATTTAAACCTTTGCATTCATGCCTCCAAACTCTCAACAGCTTTCTTCCAGTTACCTGGCTTTTTGAAGCTCCTCTCCGTGTAGAGGCCTTCCTTGATCAATATTCCTCTCGCTGCCAAAAGGCCCGTGGCAGCCGCGTTAACTATATCCCTGCTCAACCCAGCTCCATCACCTGCGGCAAATATGTTCTCTATGCTGGTTTCAAGAAGATCATTAACTTCAACCTGCATTGCATAGTACTTTATCTCTGGAGCGTAGAGCAAGGTGTGGTCGCTTGCAACACCGGGGATTACCTTATCAAGCTTTTCAAGTCCCTCAATTATGTTCGTCACAACTCTGTGGGGCAATGCCATCGCTATATCTCCCGGAGTAACGTGCTTTAATGTTGGTTCAACGTCGCTCTTCCTGATTCTGCTCCATGTGCTCCTTCTTCCCCTCTTCAAATCCCCAAGTCTCTGAAGTATTGGCCGTCCTCCCCCGATGGTGGTTGCGAGCTGTGCTATGCTCTTGCCGTATGCTGTTGTATCCTCAACCGGCTCGGTTAGCTCTATTCTTGTGAGAAACGCAAAGTTTGTATTGTTGCTCTTTTTGTCTCTCATGGAGTGGCCGTTTACGCCAACGTAGCCGTCATATTTTTCTTCGACAACAAAGCCGTTTGGATTGGTGCAGAAAGTCCTCACAAAATCATCGTAAGTGTCTGTGTATATGTGGAACTTCGGGTCGTGGTTTATCCTCGTTATGGGCTCCATTATTATGGCTGGAACTTCAACCCTAACACCCACGTCTATTGGGCCGTGTCTGGCATTTAGCCCAATCTTTTGAGCAACGTCGTGGAACCACTCCGCCCCCCCTCTGCCGGGGGCGACTATTATGTATTTGGACTTTACTGTGAAGATATCTTTTCCTTTTCTCGCTATGACCTCACCCTTTCTGAACTCCTCGACCTTCGTCCACAAGATAAACCTTACGCCTTTGGCTTCTAGGTGATCTTTAATGCTCTTTATGACTTCTTTTGTGTGGTCTGAACCGATATGGCGCTGAATTATTGGTATGAACTTTACCCCAGCTTGAGCGGCTCTTCTTTCCCATTTCCTGATTTCGTCTTCGTTGCCCTTATAAACGCCCTTAGGAGCTCCGTGCCTCAAGAAGATCTGGTCAACTTCCCACACAAGCTGCCAGGAATAGTTCTCATCTTTTGTAAGGTCAGTCAAGTTTCCCCCGATGTCCGGTCGTAGGTTTATGGTTCCATCACTAAGTCCACCAGCACCACCAACACCACTCATTATGTGGCAGGGCTTACACTCAATGCAGTAACAGAGTTCGTCCATCGGGCATGTTCTCTGCTCTATGTCTCCACCTTCGTCAAAAACTGCAATTTTCAAATCGCTTTTTTCTGCAAGCTCATAAGCCGCAAAAAGGCCTGCTGGACCTGCACCTATTATAACAACATCAAACCTTTCATCAAAATTCATATTTCCCTTACCGATATTTGGGTATGACCACTTTATAAATTTTTGCCTGATACAAGGTTAAGAAGAGCTTTTCCCTCTGGATTTTTGCTTTGTATATGTACATAGCAACCACGTGGAGAGATTCTGCTTTACAGCTAGGAGAAAATTTTAAGTGGAAATCAAACAAAAATTATAGGGGGTAAATGTGAACGACCCTTTTCCAAGCAAACCTCAAAACGTGAAAAATAAAAAGATATCGATAATCATTGGCAAAAAACGACATATAATGCTTCAAAGAAAAGAAGAGCTAAGCCACAACATCAGGTACATCTCTAAAGTCCCGGTCAAGCTTGTTATGGACAGGGAATTTTTGACAGTACATCCCGAGGACCCCCTAACAGTCCTAATTGACAAATTCACAAGCGAAGAGACTTCTGCCGTAGTTGTGGGCGAAGATGGGAGGCTCCTCGGGTTCATAACGATGAAAGACCTTCTGCACTTTTTTACAACACCGAGAAGATATTCAGTCGTTGGCTTAGGCTTACTGAAAAAATACACTTTAACCCGCGCTTCCAGAGTAGAGGACATAATGGTGAGGAAGCCCATAACCATTCATGTAGATGACAACCTCGGGCATGCTATTAAACTCATGACGGAGACCGGGAAGCACCATCTGCCCGTAATAGATGATAACAAAAAGGTTCATGGCTTACTGGAAGTTAAAGACATAGTACGGCTTATTAGGATTGTCGCGCTTTAATCAGCGGGAGATGATAGCATGGACGTGTTCCTCGAACTTGCAGTTATCCTAATAGTTGCCAAAGTGTTTGGATATCTAGCAACAAAAATAAAAATGCCCGGGGCTCTCGGTCAGCTTATTGGGGGAATACTTATTGGTCCCTCCATTCTCAACATAGTAAGTTATTCCGAAGGAGTTCATTTAATAAGTGAGATGGGAGTGATTTTGTTACTCTTTCTTGCCGGTCTCGAAACGGATGTTGAAGAATTCAAGAGCGTTGGAGTGCCCGCTTTTCTTATTGCCAGTGGTGGAGTTGTAGTTCCTTTCATGATGGGCTATTACATATCAAAATGGTTTGGATATGGGAGAACCGAAGCTCTGTTTCTGGGAAGTGTTTTAACAGCCACAAGCGTTGGGTTAACTGCTAGTATATTGATGGAGATGAAAAAGCTCCGCACGAAGGAAGGAACCGCTATTTTAGCTGGTGCTGTCGTTGATGATGTCCTTGGAATTATAGTACTCACAGCCCTGATTGCCATGCACAGAAAGGGACATGTCTACATAGAAGACTTGGGAATTTTAATTGGTGAAATAGCAGTGTTCTTTATAGTGAGCTGGCTTGTTGGAAGACCAGTTGTTAAGGAACTTTTGCTACTTTCAGAAAGGATCGATTTGCCGGAAACCTTAACAGCATTTGCCCTCGCGGTAACCCTCATTTTTGCATACATAGCCGAGCAGTTTAAGATAGCAGGGATAACCGGGGCGTATTTAGCGGGAGTATTAATAGCACAAACAGACGAAGCAAAGAGAATAACTGACAGAATGATAACTATCTCTTATTCCCTCTTCGTTCCTGTTTTTCTTGTGGGGATTGGAATAAAGACTGACGTAGAGATTCTCCTCCATACAGGGATGTTTGCAATTCTGTATTCAATAATAGCAATAATAGGAAAGATTGCGGGATGCGGAGTTGGTGCATTAATAGCTAGATTTAAACCTAAAGAAGCCCTCAGGGTTGGTGTTGGGATGATTCCCAGAATGGAAGTTGCGCTGATTATGGCGAACGTTGCCCTTACCGAGGGTATTTTTGACAAAGGGATATTCTCAATTCCCGTTACAATGGTAATCCTGACAACGTTTGTAACTCCCCCACTCTTGAAGTGGGTGTTCTCGAGGGACTAGTATGGAAACGCTCCTCATGCTGGCATTGATGCTGGCTACAGCAAAGCTCCTTGGGTGGGTATTTGAAAGACTAGGCCAGCCCATTGTTCTCGGCCAGATTCTTGGAGGCTTGATTATAGGAATTTTTGCAGAGAGTACTGAGATAGTCAGGGAGTTTTCAAACCTTGGAGTTCTGTTACTTCTATTCCTCGCGGGAATAGAAAGCGATCTGCAGGAGTTTAGAAGGGTTGGAAGACCGAGTATCCTCGTTGCTGGAATTGGGGTGCTCTTTGCGTTTATATTGGGATTCCTAATAGCATACCCATTTGCTGGATTTCAAGAAGCTTTGCTCTACGGTGCATTGATAACTCCAACAAGCGTCAGCATAACCGTAAGGGTTCTAATGGAACTTAGAAGGCTCAGAACAAGAGAAGGCACAACTATTCTGGCAGCCGCGGTTGTTGATGATGTCCTTGGGATTCTCATTCTCACAATGGTCATTTCACTTTTGCGTGAAGGCAGTATAGACTACAGAACTATTATGGAGATTATTGTAGAAGTAAGCGGTTTTCTGGCGATATTCCTTTACCTCGGCCCCATATTTGCGGAAAAGGCTTTTAAGAGAATTTCACGTATAGATTTGCCCGAATCAACGACTGCATTTGCAATTGTGTTTTTGATACTCTTTGCCTATATGGCCGAACACCTAAATCTGGCGTCCATCTTAGGGGCGTATATGGTAGGTCTCACTATAGGGCAGACAAGCTACAAAAAACAGGTTGAAGACCATGTAAGTATTTTGGGTTATTCTTTGTTCATACCCATCTTTTTTGTTGAGGTCGGCATGAGAATCGAACTGACCTATGTATTTCACGCAAGCATCTTTGCAATTCTCTATACTGTTATCGCGGTAGTAAGTAAAATAATTGGATGTGGCCTTGGAGCATATTTAGCGGGCTTTGACATCAAAACCTCTTTGCGAATAGGTATCGGAATGATTCCAAGGCTTGGGGTGGAGCTTGCCATGCTAACCATAGCACTTTCAAGTGGAGTTATTGGTTCAGAGGCACTGACTATAGCAATCTTCATGGTATTTGTAACAACTATGTTAACACCTCCTTTGCTTAAATTGGCATATAAGCACTGACTAATTGAACTTATGAAAGTCAAAGATGAGTTCTTTGGAACTTTTGAAAGAAAAACTATTATATTTTAAAAGACATAACTACCTCCAGGTGAATCTTGTGGTGTATGCACTCATTAAGGAGGAGATATCAAACGGGAAGCTGATAGATGTGGTGGTGCTGATAGGAGATAAAGAAAGGATAAACGAATTCATTTATGAAAACATTCATAAATTCTACAAAGAAGGAGGGAGCTTTCTAAAGCGGAAAGAAACAGAGGATAGGCTCTATGAAGTATGGGAGCTCCAAAAACCGGATGGAGATATCATTGAGTTACGATTTTATGTATTCGGGGACGAAAACATAGACTCCATCAGTATAATTAAATGAGAATTGGTGCGGTGGCCGGGATTTGAACCCGGGTCACCGGCTTGGGAGGCCGGTGTCCTAGACCAGGCTAGACTACCACCGCTCAAGAGAAATAATGAGAAAAGGGTTTAAAAGCTTTACTTTAAGCGCTCTAGAATTATAGCAGGACAAACCTTTGTAACACCGTCAATTTTTCCGATTTTGTTTGACATTATATCCGCGAGATCCTCCCCGTCTTTTGCCCATATTTCCGCCATTATCATGTGATCGCCACTTGAAAGATAAAGCTCCTTAACAAACTCGAATTCTTTCAATTTGCTGGCAACCTCAAACAGCTTTTCTGGCTTTGTGTCAACTCCAGTCAGGCTTATCAAATTATATCCAAGCTTTTGGGGGTTTACTTTGATTGTATACTGCTGGATTATACCCTTCTCTTCAAGAGCCCTAACCCGCTTTCTTACAGCTGTCTCACTTATACCCAACACCTTGGCTATTTCCGTGAAAGGTGTCCTCGCATCCTTTGTCAGCATCTCAATTATAACCCTATCTTTTTCGTCTAACATACATCTCACCTCATTGTTATTTTGTCGAAACATATATATTAACTTTTTGAACTCTAAAGTTCTCCCTTCAAACTTAGTTTTGCTATGAGCTCAACATGTGGAGTATGGGGAAACATGTCGAGTCCAATTATGCTCTCCAGAGAATACCTCTCTTTAAGCTTTTCTACGTTCTCAGCAAAAGTTTTTGGGTTGCAGGAGACGTAGACCAGATTCTCTGGTGAATCCTTCAAAATCTTTCTTATGAGCTTTGGATGCAAACCTGCCCTCGGAGGATCTACTATAACGGTGTCGTAAATGCCAAGGTTTTCAACATCTTTATCTGCACCAACTCTAAATTCAGCCTCAACATTGTTTATTTCAGCATTTTTCTTTGCCATACCAACTGCGAAGGGGTTTATCTCAACGCCCTCTACTTTGAACCCTCTCTTGGCAAGGTATATTCCAAAGGTCCCCACACCAGAATATAGGTCGAGAACTTTTTCACCCTCAACGAATTCAGCTGCATTTTTTAGAAGGTTGACAGCTTGATATGAGTTTGTCTGGAAAAATGAGTTCGGGTGAATCAGGTAAACAACATCGTCAAGCTTTTCTCTGATGAACTCATTTCCCCAATTTTTCTTGGGCTCTCCGTAGGACACATCACTCTTACTATCGTTAATACTCCAGTAAAGGGAATCAGCAAAATCAAAATACTGACTTATTTCTTCGGGCAACTCTCCAGAAGAAGTTACTAAGTTCACCATTAGCTCTCCTGTAAATTTTCCCTCCCTGAGCACAATATATCTTAAAAATCCCTCACTCTTTTTCAAATCCCAAAGCTGAATTCCAAAATCCTCCACAAACTCCCTCAGAGCACTCAGGGCAGTCCTGCTCTTTCCCCCAAACACTTTGCATTCTTCAATTTCAACAACATCCCACCAGCTCCCCCTCCTTCTAAACCCTATTCCATTCGTCGTCGTTGCAACGTCAATTCTGTTTCTATGCCCGTAGATTTTTGGAGAGGGAAGCACTTCAACCTCAACCTTGAGAAGACGGGCAAGTTTCTCTTCTTTAAACTGGATCTGTTCCCCATAGGGGACGTGTTGAAGCAAACAGCCCCCGCATTGCCCGAAATGTGGGCAAACCGGCTCTACCCTATTTGGAGAAAGTTCAACTATCTCGTAGTCATGGGCAACGAGCTTTTTCTTCTCCCTGTGCCATCCTTTAATTTCAACAACATCACCTGGAGAAGTGAACGGGACAAGTATATTCTTTTTCCCGACCTTTACTTCCCCAAATCCTTCCTCACTTAGCCTTTCTATCTTCGCTCTCATGGTTCAATGTTTTTGGGATGTATATAAAAAGATGCCGCTCAAGGTTAGAAGAATTTCTAAAATATCTTGTCACCGTGCCAACCGGTATGGGACAACCCTTATTAGGGATGAGAGAGTAATATTAATGGTGTTTTCGTGATGGTTGTCAGAAAGGATGTTGTATATAAACTTCTTGCAACCAAGAAAAAAGCCATTTCTCTGCAGAAGTTGAGCGAAGAGCTCGAAACCCCCACTTCTTACCTTTTGAACACCTTAAAACATCTAGAGTCCGAAGGGCTTGTTGAAATATCCTTCGGGGAGAAAAAAGCTACAATAATGGTAAAAGCAAAAACTATCGAAGATTATTTTTAATCCCTTCCCTGCTTTTCTTTATATTTGAGCAGCTCTCCTACTGTCACAAGAGGTATCAGCTGGTAACCTTCTTTTAATAGGGCTTCCTTTGCACCTTCCTCCCTATCGACCACCACCATAATTGCAATCACTTCAGCCCCTTCTTTCTCTAAGACTTTTGCAGCTCTTAAAACGCTATTTCCCGTCGTTGTAACGTCTTCAACTAAGAGAACCCTGTCTCCAGATTCCACTACCCCCTCAATCTGCCTCCCTGTCCCGTAGCTTTTTTTCTCTTTACGCACTATTAAGAGGGGCTTTTCTGTCTCCAATGCCAACGAAACGGCTATAGGGACAGCTCCAAGTTCCGGCCCGGCTATTTTGGCATACTCAATGCCCAGCTCTTCCGCCTTAGACTTCATAAGGGAAGCAATAAGCTTCAAAGCTTTTGGGTTGGTTATCAGCTTTTTGATGTTTATGTAATAGTTACTTTCTTTTCCAGAGCTCAGAATGAAGTGGCCGAACTCTATGGCTTTCTCTTTGAATATCATCTCAATTAGTTGGCCTTTTTCCTTTAACATCTCCATGTAAATCACCTTCTCTTACCCTAGACATATTAAACAAAAAATTTATAAATCTTTGCAGAGTTAATTTGGTCGGGCTTTATGCGGTTTCAAGATGTGATTAGCATAGATGATTTTAGAAAAGAAGACATAGACTATGTTTTGAAGGTTGCAGAAAGACTCGAAGAGGAGCTCAAGAGAGAAGGAACCCTTAAATACGCAAAGGGAAAAATTCTGGCAACTCTTTTCTTTGAGCCGTCAACAAGGACAAGGCTGAGCTTTGAAAGCGCAATGCACAGACTTGGCGGAGCAGTTATAGGGTTTGCTGAGGCATCAAGCACAAGCGTCAAAAAGGGAGAAAGTCTAATTGACACAATAAGGACCGTAGAAAACTATGCAGACGTAATAGTCATAAGGCATCCGCGAGAAGGGGCAGCAAGGTTGGCCGCTGAGGTTGCGGAAGTGCCGGTGATAAACGCCGGAGATGGGGCAAATCAGCACCCCACGCAAACCCTGCTTGACCTCTACACAATCAAAAGAGAATTCGGAAAAATAGACGGGCTCAACATTGCTCTTCTTGGAGATCTCAAGTATGGAAGAACCGTGCATAGCCTGGCAAAAGCTCTCTCCTACTACAACGTCAGGCTTTACTTTGTAGCGCCTAAGGGCTTGGAGATGCCAAGGCACATAGTTGAAGAAATATCAAACAAAGTTGAAATAGTGGAAACCAGCGATCTGGGGGCTGTAATCCCTGAAGTTGATGTGCTATACGCAACGAGAATTCAGAAAGAGAGGTTCCCGGATCCAGAGGAGTACAACAAAATAAAGGGCTCGTACAGAGTAGATTTGAAAGTTCTTGAGATGGCCAAAGATACGCTAAAGGTAATGCACCCATTGCCGAGGGTTGACGAGATATCCTATGAAGTGGACAACACAAAGCATTCCGCGTACTTCAGGCAGGTATGGAGCGGGGTTCCGGTGAGAATGGCTCTTCTCGGCATCGTCCTGGGGGTGGTAGAATGAAGGAGCTGAAGGTCTCAGCGATCAACAAAGGGACCGTTATAGACCATATTCCGGCCGGCAGAGGTCTGAAGGTTCTTGAAATCCTAAACTTGCCAGAAGACAGCACAATACTCGTAGCAATAAACGTGAGAAGCGAAAAACTTGGGAAGAAAGACATCATAAAAGTTGAAGGAAAAATACTGAGCGAGGAAGAGGTCAACAAAATAGCCCTCATAGCCCCGAGTGCCACCGTGAACATAATAGATAACTGGGAAGTCGTAGAGAAGAGAAATGTTGAAGTGCCGGATGAGATAGTTGGAATAATCAACTGTGCAAACCCCAACTGCATAACACACTACGAAGAGGTAAAGCCAAAGTTCAAAGTAATCTCAAAGAGGCCGCTCAAGCTGAAATGCTACTACTGTGAGAGGACAATGGAAGAGGACACTGTGCTTAAAAATCTGCTGTGATGGTCAAAATGATTATCAAAGGAGAAATACTCTCAAAGAGCTTCAAGGGAAAAGGCTACATAGTAGTCAAGGACGGGCTAATCAGAAGCGTTCAGCGGGAGAAACCGGGAGAGGTAGACATCGATGCAGAAGACAAACTTATTATCCCCGGACTAATAGACATGCACGCACATTTTCGAGAGCCGGGATATGAGCACAGAGAAACAATAGAGAGCGGGTCAAGAGCGGCAGTTCACGGAGGTGTTACTACTGTTGCCCTCATGCCAAACACAAATCCTTCCATGGACAGTGTTGAAGTAATAGAATACGTAAAAGAAAAGGCGAAGAAAATAGGACTCATTGATACACTTCCCGTAGGGGCAATCACAAAAGGCAGAAATGGAAGAGAGCTCACGGACTTTGAGAAACTTGCCGAACATGTTGTGGGCTTTAGCGACGATGGGACAACACCTCAAAGCTTTAAGGTATTCTTGAACGCTGCAAAACGTGCAAAAAAAGTAAACCGGCCAATTTTAGACCACGCGGAGATAACAGAGCTCTCAGGAGGCAGCATGAGAGAGGGGAAATTTTCAAGGCTTTACAGCATAAGCGGGATTCCTGACATAGCAGAATCAATCGCCGTTGCGAGAGATGTAGAGGTAGCGAGGTACACAGGGGCTCATATCCACATACAGCACCTCTCGACAAAAGCTTCCGTAGAGATAGTCAGAGAAGGAAAGAGACAGGGGATTCCAGTGACTGCTGAAGTTACCCACCACCATCTCCTTTTTAAGGACGAAGACCTGAAAGACCGCTCCCCGTTCAAAAAAGTCAACCCACCCCTGCCAAGAGAAGAGGATCAGGAAGAACTTATAAGAGGGCTCCTTGATGGTACAATCGATATAATAGTCACCGATCACGCTCCTTATTCTCCTGAAGAAAAGAGCGTGGACATTGAAAAAGCTCCCTTCGGAATAAGCGGCATTGAGACCCTGCTCTCGTCTTTGTTGCTGATAGCAGAAAAACATGAAATAAGCTTTGAGATCCTTCTGGAAAAAGTCACCTACAGCCCTGCAAATCTCTTTAACATCCCCCTAAAAGGAGATATAAGAGAAGGCTACATGGCGGACTTAGTTATCCTAGAGCCGGACAAAGAGTGGAGAGTCACAGAAAAAAGTTTGTTCTCAAAAGGTAAGAATACTCCATTCCTCAGGAGAAAGCTCCCGGGAGTAGTTGAGATGACAATTAAGGAAGGCAAAATCGTCTATCGGAGGGATAACGTTTGATTGAAGCTGAGCTTATAGAAAAGAGAACAGCAAAAGATTATGGGCTCTTTAAGTTTAAGCTGAAAGAGAAGCTAAAAGACCCAGATGCCGGGCAGTTTGTAATGCTGAAATCCCCCGATGAGCCAATCCTTGCAAAACCTTTCTCTATATACTCCTACAAAAACAGAAAACTCACACTGTTCATAAAGCGCGTTGGACGGCTGACTGGAAAGATATTCTCCAGCCCCATAGGGGAGGTATTTTACGTAAGGGGGCCCTATGGGATACCTTACATCAAGAAAATCGATAGAGACAAAAAGTACATCCTGATTGGGGGCGGAAGTGGGGTAGCCCCTCTAAACTTCTTTTCAGAGCTTTATCCAGAGCTCGTTTATAAAAAGCTCTACGGGTTCAAGGGAAGATACATAAGGGAGCTCTTTGAAGAGCAGTCATCCCTTGTAATAGAAGAAGAAAGTGGAAAAACCGTCGTTGATGTGCTGAGGGAAGTTTATTCAGAAGGGTTAGGAGTCCTGGCCTGTGGCCCAATCCCTATGCTGAAGACCCTCCCGCCCGGTTCGTACGTCTCCCTTGAGAGCGTAATGGGGTGTGGAATCGGAACATGCAAAAGCTGCGCCGTAAAAACAAAAGAGGGCATTAAGATGGTATGCAAGGACGGGCCACTCTTTAGAAAGGAGGAGATACAATGGGAGTGGATTTGAGCGTCGAGGTACTAGGGTTAAAGTTCAAAAATCCACTTGTGCTTGCTTCTGGGCCGGCAGGGTTTGGCTTTGAGCTCCAGCAGTATTTGGATATCTCGAAAGTAGGTGCAATAACACTGAAGACTGTCACTCTCAACCCAAGAGAGGGAAACGCCCCTCCAAGGCTTGTCGATACCCACGGCGGGATAATAAATTCCATAGGCCTGCAAAATCCCGGCATCGAGGAGTTTGTAAACATCATCGCTCCCAAACTTAAGGAGATTAGAACAATAAAAATCGGAAGCATCGCCGGGTTCACCATAGAGGAATGGAAAATCCTGGGAGAGAAAATGGACAAAATTAAGGATATCAAGGCCATCGAGCTGGACCTCTCATGCCCCAACGTGGAAGGAAAGAAAATCTGGGCCAAAGATGAGGAACTTACTCAGGAAGCGATAAAGGCCGTAAGAGAATCGACGGATAAGCCAATAATAGCCAAGCTAGCCCCCGACGTTACGGATATAGTGAAGGTAGCAAAGAAAGCAGTAAATGCTGGTGCCGATGCTCTGAGCCTCGGGAACACCATAGAAGCTATGAGGATAAACATTGAAACCGGACTACCTGTCCTCAAACTCAAAACTGGTGGCTTAAGCGGTCCTTCGATAAAGCCTATTACTCTTGCGAGAGTCTTCAGAGTGGCTGAAGCCTTAGAGATTCCGATCATAGGGATCGGTGGAGTCATGAACTGGCAGGACGCTTTGGAATATGCAATGGCCGGCGCATCTCTTGTAGGAATAGGGACGGCCATTATGGTAAATCCCCAAGCCCCACTTGAAATTTTGCAGGGCATTGAAAGCTTTCTGAGGCAAAAAGGAGTTGAGAAGTTTGAAGACATCATCGGAATAGCCCACAGGGGTGGATTCTGATGTTTATTAAGAAGTATAGAAAAGCGAGGGACAAGAACTCGTCAATTTTGGTAGTTGGTCTTGACAGCGACCCCGGAAAAATCAAGGGGTCTAAAAGTGTGGTGGAGTTCAACGAACACATTATAAAAGAAACGGCTGACTTGGTATGCGGGTACAAGATAAACATTGCATTCTACGAAAAGCTCGGATGGGGGGGATACATGGCACTTGAAGAGACAATAGAGCTCATAAAAAACGAGACAAACCTGCCAGTAATACTGGACGCCAAAAGAGGCGATATCGGGAACACTGCAAGGGCTTATGCTAAAGCCTATTTCGATAGACTGGGTGTTGATTCAGTAACCGTCAATCCATACATGGGGAGAGACGCCATAATACCGTTTTTGGAGAAGGGACATGCTTTTATTCTGCTCTTGACTAGCAACGAATCGATAGGGGATGTAGAGCTCCACGTCTATCCAAGAGTTCTCGAACTTGCAAAAGAGCTTGAAAAAAGCTATCCAGAAAGGGTTGGCATAGTGGTGGGTGCAACAAGAAAAGACCATATAAGCAAAATTTCTAATGCGAGTGGAGATCTTTCATGGCTGATTCCCGGTATTGGAGCACAGGGAGGAGATCCAGAAGTTCTCAAAGAACTGAAGAGAAGAGATGTCGTGGTTAACGTTTCAAGAGCCATCATATTTGCAGAGAACGTGAGAAAGAAAGCAGCGGAGTTCAGAGAGCTGCTGGCAAGGCAGTATTTCGATTAGAGATACCCCAATTTCCCCAAAATATGCAAAATTCCCTCAGCAGCACCTTCCCCATATGGCTTGCTTGTTACATAATCCGCTTCTTTTTTAACACTCTCTGGAGCTTGAGCCACGGCAATTCTGTAACCCACTACCCTAAAGGCATCGAGATCGTTTTCACCGTCTCCAATGTGGGCCACTTCTTTCGGACTTATGCCTAAAAGCTCACAGGCTTTTTTTATCCCTTCGCCTTTGTTTACGTGAGGCTGCTTTATGTGTATGGCATATCCACTGTCCACCGCTACAAGGTTCAAGCCGAGTTCCTTTATAATCTCCCTAACCGCCTCAACTGGAACCGTTCTTTTTATCACAAGTCCTGCCCTTCTTTCACCAAATCTCATTGTATCGCTCATCTCCGCTTGAGGATAGCGTTTTTTGAGCTCGCTCCAGAGAATCATAGAATCTCCCATATCTCCAAGAAAAATCCTGTTGTTTTGCTTATCCCCAATAACTCCTCCATCCTCCGCAATAAACGGACCGCTTGTCCCTATTAAGATGCTTGCCGCGTAGGCAAAGCACGCACTGTTTCCAGTAACAAGCATAACAGGCACCCCAAGCCTTTCCGCGAGCCTAATGGCTTCCAATGCCTTCTCGTGGAGCCTCCTATCGGGGTAAGTTATAGTCCCATCAATATCCACCGATATTGCCCTTATCATCTTCATCCCCTCAATGATCCTTCATAATTTCTCTCATCACGCTCGTAGCGTAAACGCCCTTGGGCAGGAAGAATCGGAATATAAGCCCCTCCTCAAACGTTCTGTACCTGAACATCTTGGGTTTTATTAAAAGCTCCCTCCTTCCTCCGGGCTCTGCCAATATCTTAAGGTGTTTCATCTTGAACTCTTCTAAGGTTATTCCTTCTTCCTCCAGAACTTCTCGTTCGATTCTGCCCATCTCTCCATCGGCAAGCCTTGAGGCAAATCCAAAAACAGGCCCTGTGACCATTGCTTCTCCTTGTTTTATCTTTTCATTTACAAAGCGAATGGTTCTCTCGGTAACTTTGAACGTTTTGCTTCTCAAGGGGAGCCCCCTCTTTACCTGACAGACAATATCACCGGGAAGTGCTTCATTAAGGGGCAATCCTTCCTCGATTCTTCTTGAAAGAACTTTGTTGAAGAGATAGGACTGGTAGGAGTGGATAAATATCCTCACTATTGGCCTTGGAAGAACTGCAAAGGCTTTTTTCCAGCTTTTTGTTTCCTTATACCTGTAGAGCATAGCCCTCTCATACCTCAAAAAGTTGGGAAACTCTTCTAATGCCTTTTCAACATCCCCGCTTTCCAAAAAGTTCTTCCTAGCTTCATCTCCCATCATATCTCCTGTATACTCCCCTAAAAACTTAAACGCTGCCTCTTCAAACTGTCCCTTTAAAAGAAGCTTCCCCACTTCGTGGTTTATTACCCTTCTCTCACCAAAACGCTGGTATCCAAAGTAGTTTGGGAAGCCGCCTTTGGACTTGAGCTCTGCTAAAATTTCCTTCGTTCGTTCCAAAGCTTTTTCTGGATCTCCAACATCTCTCACGGTTATTTTAAAGTGGTTCCCAACAAGCATGCCAAGCTTCAGGGGCTTTCCATACCCTACAAGTCTTAGGGAGATGTCCTGAATATTTAAGGATTCAGCTCGTTCCTTAACTTCCTCCAGATTGTCAGAGCATATGCTGATGTACTGGTAAGTTACCGCATGCCTATCCTTAGTGCCGGCAAACCCAATCTGCTTATAGTCGATACCAATCCTCTTTGCTATCTCCTTCACGGCAGCCATTGTTTCCCAGTTCCGTTTTTTGAGAAGGTATATCAAGCACTCTCTCCCTTTGAAAATGCTCTTTGGGACTTTTTCTTTCACTATAAAATCCTCTGGATAAGTTTTAATTTTCCCCCCTATCCCGGGAGATGAACTCAAATACTTGAACTGAGCAAAAAATTCCTTATAGTCCATTTTCATCACTCACATAAGTTTTAAGTTTCCGGTAACTTTATCAACCATCTCTTCAGGTGCTGGACCAATTGCCAGGCACGTTATCGTTCCCGGGGGAATTTCTGTTAAGCCCGCATCCCTTATCAATGCCGTCGGAAGACCAAGCTTCTCTGATTGGGCCTTTAGCTCAAAAAGCTCTTTTTCGCTTTCCACTTTTACGACGACTTTTTTCTGCCCCTCGTTGAACCAAGCTTTAAACCACTCCGGTTTTTCTTTGTAAGCCTTAAAAGCAGCTGTAACAGCTCCGTGTGCTACTTGCACCGCTAGTTTTCCTTTGCTGAGCTTTAAATCCGATCTGACTACCATAACCTGTTTATACTTGAACATTTCCCACCCCAAGAACAACAAATAAAAAAGGGTATATAAAGGTTAAGAAAAGACCAAACTTTATGCTTCTTCAGCAGCTTTTTCTTCGGATTTCAATGCTTCCTCTTTCTTTGGAAGTCCTCCAGGCCTTTTCTTTCTCCTTCCAAGCTCTTTAAGTACTTTCTCGTACTTTGATTTGAGGTCGATGTAGTTGTAGGCCAGAACTGCTGAGACTATAACAAACAGAATTGTTAAAATTGACCACCAGTTGACACCCTTTTCTGGCGGTATGTAAGGGGCTGTTATGTTATAGAGCTTTTCAGCGAGTAGCACTCTTGTCTCGTCATCTAATTTTACTAACATTGAGTTTACGTATTGTGGGAGCTCTTCAGGAGATAAATCGACCTTGACTTCCTTTATTGCAGGTGGAAGTGAGTTCACTACTACAAGGTTTCCAAAGTTCTCCTCATGCCAATTGCCGAGTGGGTCTTGGTAAACCAGCACTGCACTTATTATCGCATTGTCTGGCCTTAAAAGTGCATATTCACTCTCTAATGTTTTGGTTTCCCCTGCCTTAAGGTCTCCGACAAAGAGCTCTGTTTCACCGTCAATGCTATCTGGAAGGAGCAGTTTAATTGTAGCGTTTTTTATAAATTCGTATTCTGCATCGTTACCTTCGGCAGATACTGTAAACTTAAGCTTGGCAGTCTTTTCTTGCGTATGGACATAAGTGCTCCATGTTCCGTTGAACGCTTCTCCACTCAAAGAGAGCTCTGGTAAGCCATAAACAACAATCTGGCTGATAGTATTTGATTTTACGATCTTCTTTTCTCCTGCTTCATTGTAATACTGAACGTTTACTGTATCAAGCTTATAGCTTCCTACCTGGGTGGGTTTCAAAGTGTATACTAAAACGGGCATTTTTGTGAAGGCATCTAGCATTTTTAGGTTCCAAGTACCAATGCCACTTCTGAGCTCAAAACCATCTGGTATGGGAGCAACAACATTAACATCAAATGCTTTGCCCTTTCCTTGATTTTCAACGTTGATAAAGACTATAAGTTCATCACCATCAAGTAGAATCTTGGTTGTACTAACACTCAATTCAACCTTTATGTCTGCATCCCTAATTATTGGTTGAACCTCAGAACCTTGAGGAGCATACAACCTGACTTTTGTACGGTTGTAGCTTAACTCCACACTGTTGGGAGGTATTTCTACTCTGATAGGCACTTGGGATAATTGATATCCCGAACCTTCCTTCACATTAAACGTCTTTATTGGTTTGTTATCCTTATCAAAGACACTGAAGCTTGAGTAGTATCCAACAGAATTTAGTCTCAACTTGTAGGTAGTTTGATTGATGTTAAAGGTCAATATTTCGCCAACATAGAGGATATCGTTATAGATGAGCTCTGTCGGTTCAAGAGTTGTTTGTTGCGATGGTTCCTGGCTAACCTGTGCTTTCTTTACCTGAAGGGAAGTTGCTGCGTATTCTGGGATATATATGTCAAAACTAACCTCTCCATCCTTTGTAGAACTCTGGAGATATATGTAGACATAGGGATAGTAAGATATTGTTTTTCCCGAAATCTCGGTGATTTTGTAAGGAACACCGTAGCCTCCACCTTCACTGATAGTCTGGGTAATGGTCTCATAAGGGAGGATTATCTCAAACTTTGCACTATCATCGTATGCCTCCACTACTTTTATTTTAATCTCTGGCAACCAAGAAGGCAGTTGATAAGTCCCTCCTTCATTTATAGTCTTGCTTTCCAATTTTTTCAGCGGAGATTCAATTCTGAGGTAAATGGTTTTTTCATATGATTTTATCCAAGCGATTTTGACATAAAATAGCGGATTGTTCTCAGTAGGGAATGGATAACTCTCTCCAACCCCGAGTACAGGAGTGGCACTTGGTGTAGTTTTGCCCTTTTCATAGATGTGTATGTTTACTTTAGTCCAAGAAGGATTAACATCCGCAAACTTGATTTCATAGTTGCCAAAAATCACTGAATCTCCAAGGCCAAGCTCTATTAGGGTTACTTGGGCAGTTGAAGGCACCGCTGATTTTACAAGGGGTACAACGGACAAAATTAACAATCCAACAATGAGTATAGCGACTTTTCTCATCATTTCCTCCTCCAGCAAATTGTTTCCTAAAATCATAAAAAGATAAAATGATATAAAGCTCTTATGGTTCTAACCTTCTTCTATCCCTTGGGAATAGTATAACTTCTCTAATATTGTTCAAGTTAAGCATCTGCTTGAGCAGTCTCTCAGCTCCAAGACCAAAGCCTCCGTGAGGTGGCATGCCATAGCGGAATGCCTTAAGGTAGAACTCAAAGCTTTCTACTTTCAGACCCTTTTCTGCAATCTGCTCTTTTAATTTTTCATAGCGGTGTTCTCTCTGACCTCCGGAAGTTATCTCCACGCCCCTGTACTCAAGGTCAAATGCCCTCGATATTTCGGGCTTGTCGTCGTACCTCATTATGTAGAAGGGTTTTGCTTCACTTGGGTACTGATAGATAAAGTAGAGATCCTCATCGTAGGTCTCTTTGATGTATTGCCCCAGCATTTTCTCTCCTTCTGTGTCAATGTCCTCTCCCCAGGGAATTTCTTTTCCAAGGTCTTTAAGTATTTCAAGAGCTTGAGTGTATGTAATCCTCCTGAATGGAAGCTTTGGTTCCTCAAGCTCAAGATCTAAAATCTTGAGCTCCTTCTCGTTGTATTCTCTAACGTAGTTAATCGCATGTGCAACAAGCCTCTCAAGGAGTCCCATAACTTCATCTTCGCTCTCTATGAAGGCCATTTCAGCATCAATACTCCAAGCTTCGTTTAAGTGCCTTGTTGTGTTGTGCTCCTCCGCTCTGAAGATGGGAGCTATCTCAAATACTCTGTCCAGTCCAGATGCCATCATGATTTGCTTGTAAAGCTGGGGAGATTGAGCCAAAAACGCATCTCTTTCAAAATACTTCATGGGAAAGAGTTCCGTACCTCCTTCCGTGGCAGTGGCTATTATTTTCGGTGTGTGAATCTCAATGAACCCTTCTTGATA
Organism: Thermococcus sp. 101 C5; assembly: GCF_009372125.1. Taxonomy (NCBI): domain Archaea; kingdom Methanobacteriati; phylum Methanobacteriota; class Thermococci; order Thermococcales; family Thermococcaceae; genus Thermococcus; species Thermococcus sp. 101 C5. The sequence goes on along the minus strand of NZ_WHIZ01000001.1, from coordinate 43,502 downwards.
GAAGAAGTCCCTCACTGCCTTAAAAACACTTGAGCGTATTTTGAATATCGCCATAACTTCGGGCCTTCTTAGATCCATAAACCTGTTGTCAAGCCTAGTGTCAAGCTCGGCCTTAACCTTGCCCGTAGGGTCTAAAGGAAGCGGAGAGTCTGCTCTTGAAAGGATCTCAATCTTTTCTGGGATTATTTCAAACCCAAGCTTGGCTTTAGGGGTGAAGTTAACCACGCCTTCAACTGCAATCACATCTTCGCTGTTGAGCTTTGGAATGAGAGCAAAAACCTCTTCATTGACCTTCTTTTTTGGGGCTGTAATTTGAACTATGCCCTCTCTGTCCCTCAGCCAGAGAAACTTTATTCCTCCAAGGTCCTTGACCTCATAAACCCATCCCGCAACTTTTACTTTTTTTCCATTTAACTCTTCAGTTATCTGGCTCGAATAATGAGTTCGGTACATATTCAATCCCCCAAAAAATTAGAAATCAGATAAAGGATATCTTAACCTCAACCCCGGCTATCTTTGAAAGTATGTCCTCCAAAATCTCCTGCCTCTCAGGAAGCTTCTGCCTGTCTCTTCTTATTACGAGCACTTTGTAATACTGTCCATGCGGAGCATAGACAACGTTAACGCCAAAGACTCCCGCAGGGTATAGAAGGTCGGTTGCAAGTTTCTTGAGGTCATCGGTGTCTTTGATTTCTCTGCCTTCAATAACTCTAACTCTCTTTCCAAGTTCTCTCATGAGAAGCTTGATGTTTTTACCACCTTTTCCTATGACAAGAGGGACGTTCCCTTCTCCAACCATTATTACTACCAAATCCCCAGCCTCAACGGCTTTTTTAAACTCAACGTCAGCGTCGCCCAAGAGTTTGTAGAGCATTCTCGAAATCTTGACATCAAGCTCAGAAATCAATCCCTCTTGAAGTTTCTTTTCATCTGCCGGGCACAAAATGTCCTCCGTTTTCAGACACACCTCACAGATTGGCGCTTTCATTAGCTCACCTCCCAGTTATTTGCAAAAAATGAACATAAGCTAACACTCCTTTGCAGACGTTATTTAAAAACCTTATCCCATTCAAAAATATTGAAATATTGAGAAAATTTAGCGCAAATACCGACAATCTAAAGTTCTCCTTCAATCTCCTTAAGGAGCCTTTCAATAAACTCCTCAACAAACCTATGCCTTTCCTCTGCTAGTCTTTTTGCAGTTTTTGTGTACATTAAATCCTTAAGCTTTAGTATTTTCTCTTCAAAGTGCTTTATGGAAGCCTCAATATCCCGTCCATGTTCCCCTGAATACATAAAGACCCTCGCAACTCCTATAGCCCCTATTGCATCAAGCTTATCAGCATCACTGAGGATTTTTGCTTCAAGCGTTTGAGGTTCTGGCGGCCTTGAGAACCGATGGGCCTCAATTGCGTGAACAACGTCCTCAACTTTCTGATAGTTAAGGGAAGTCAGGAACCTGCGAGCAATTTTTGCGCTTTCCTTAGCGTGGTCTTCAACAAGTCCTTTATCCTCCAGAGGCCTGGCAATATCATGAAGCAGAGCAGCTAAAGCCAAAACGTCCAAATCCGCTCCCTCTACCTTACCAATATGTAAGCATAGATTGAAGACCCTTTTAACGTGAGAAAACCCATGAGTCCCCTCCCGCTCAAAGAAGTCTCTGGCAAATTCTTCGACCTTTTTGATTAGCTCTATGCTTTTTTTATCTTTTATGTACTCTTCAACCCTCATTCTCTTCACCTGATTTTATTCTCAACAATGGAACTAAGCAACCTTAAAAATCTTTTATGTACTTCAATAGGTACACCATCAACACTGAGCTCGGGTTTTTTGATAACCCCATCTATAACTCCTGAAGATACCAAAGCCTTCAAAATCTTTTCTTCCTCATTCTCCCAGCCGGCTAGCATGTTTTTCCCCAGCTCAAGAGACGCCTGGGCAATTAACCCATAAGCCCCCCAGTTAGACACCGCAGAGAGAACTAAAGAATCAACTTCGATGACACTCCCTATTTTCTCTCCAAACTTTATGTACTTGCAGACTAACTCCCTTATGTTTCCCATCCCTATTTCGTTTCCTCCATCCCCGATACCAATTGTGGGAATGCCGAGCTCTCTAGCTTTTAAGAACAGCTCATCAAAAGGAGGCACCTCTATTTCCAGAGCGCTCATTGAGTAGTACTTCCCATCTTTGGCCCTTCCCGGTGTTTCAACACTTATTAAGAGAGAATAGTCCTCAATAGAGGGGTTCTGAGCAAAATTTACTTTAAATTCCTTAAGAGCATCTTGAATCTTTTTGCACGTCAGTATCTCGGCTTTTCCTCCCAGCTTTTCAACAGCTCTGTAGATGGCTAAAGCCCCAGGTGGACCATCGGTTTCGGCTATCTGCATCGGCGGAATTGGAAAACATGAAACAATCAAAACTCTGTCGAGATTTTTTAAAAATAAGGAAGTAGCTTCTCTCAAAAAATCAAAGTTATCTCTGCGATATTCAATATAAAGCCTTAAGACGTTCCTTCCATAGATGTCGGTGTTTATTAGATGCCCTATCATTTTTCATTCCTCGATTTCATATGCTATAATTTTGACTTTTTTGCCCTTTATTGCCTCTTTAAGGAGCCACCACAGTTCTGTTGGAGATTCTCTCCTGTGGGTTAACTTATCCCCATTCTCAAGCTCTATAACTTTCTCCTCGTATTTTACAAAGACCCCTTCCTTATTGAATATCTCCCTCATCTTAGACCCCCCAAGATTGTTCTCAGTTGGTGGAGGCTTCTGATTTCAAAATCCGCGAAGTTGTAATCCTCAACGCCTTCCCTATTAATCCATACTGCAAGCATTCCAACGTTTTTTGCTCCATAGACATCTTGGTGCAAATTATCCCCAATCATTATGGATTCCTCAGGCTCCACATTTAATTTTTCGCAGGCATATAAAAATATTTTAGGGTCGGGTTTTACGGTTTTTACGTCTTCCCTAATCACGATTACATCAAAGTACTTATCAAGCTTTGTTATTCTTAGCTTTAACTTCTGGTACTCTGGACCGCTTGTTATCACGCCGAGCTTATACCCCTCTTCTCTCAGCCACTCCAAAGTTGGCTTCACATCAGGGAAAACGTGAATCTTGTGAGGATACTGCCTCAAGAGCTCCTCGTATCTAAAGTCCAGCCCAAAGATTTCAAAAAAGAAGTTCCAGTCGTGCCATTCGTAAGTATCCTTTTTCTCAGAAATCTCTCTAAGGAATTTTAATCTGGCATCTCCTCTCGAAATCCCCAACTTCTTTGAAAGCATATCATAGACCTGGGGGAGAAAGAGCATTATAAGCGGTTTTTCACTTAAAAGGGTCTCATCTATGTCAAAGAACACCGCTTCCATCCTACCACCCCTTAACCAAAAGGGAGAGGATTTCAACCTGATCCTTTAAGCCCTCTTCCATCTTTACCCCCCATATTATGTCTTTCTCTTTTAAGAGGCTTTGAAACATGCTGAGTATTTTGTGAGCATAATTCAGCGGGACTTTCTCACCCACTAAAATGTTTACCAAGCCCCTGTCCCATATTCCCCAGTGCCAGTCAAAATCAACCTTCCTTAAAAGACGTAATATGCCCACGTTGTTTCCCTTTACCATGCTAAAGAAGTCAGCGTAATCAACATTTACCAGCATTTGGTTTTCTAGGTAATAGTAGAGTCTCGTGAACATCAGGCCAATATTTTTTGCTGCCATTTGGAATGCAGACTCAAGGGACGAAGAGGTGTATTCGTCAAGAAATTCCCACAAGGAGTCATAAAATACGGTGTCAAAGTTCTCCGCCCATTGAGGCTTTTCTTCGTTAATAAGCTCCCTTTGGGGGGTAAGGAGGTAAGCCAGTTTAAGGGGCTTTCGCGGCACATATTCCAGAATAATTTGCATTATTTCAACATTTACTGGCTTATTTTCAAGGATAAACCATAAAATTGCATCATCCGGAATGTTCCAGAACACCTCCTTAAGGTTTTGACGGAAAGAAGACCTTCCAAGCAGATAATATGTTGGATTTATCACGATCTTTGGGGTTCTTTTTATATCAATATTTTGAACAACTTTGCCCCCATTATTCCCAATTCCAACGAAAATATGGGAAAAAGAAACCATATGGATCACTCTAAGGTTGCGTGTTTTTTCTTCATCTCTTGTTCGGTCTTCTGGAACGTTGCCATTAGAAGTGCTATGATACCGTCCAAGAACAGCATAGTTGAGTCTTCAAACAGCGTACCCATTGGAGCAATCCACTTGTATTGGGTGAGCATTTGCCTTGCAATATAATCGGTTGGAATGTCTGATTTTGTCCTTCCCGGAATCTCTACCACAACATCGGCAAGCTTTCCAAGAGTGGAGTCTTTATATGACGTTATCGCAACAATTTTTCCGCTCTGCTTCTTCGCAATTTCAGCCGCATCTACTATCGTTCTTGTTTCACCACTACCACTGATTGCAATTAAGAGGTCTCCTTCTTCAAAGGCTGGGGTAATCGTTTCACCAACAACATAGACGTTAAAGTCAAGGTGCATCAAGCGCATTGCGAAAGCCTTGCCAACAAGGCCGCTTCTTCCGGCACCGTAAATGAAGATTTTATTTGCCCCTATCATGGCATCTACCATTCCTCTGACCTGCTCAAGCTTTAGAGAATCCGCAACCATGTTTATATGTTCGGTTATATCTTTGATCGCTTTTCTTATGGTAGCCATGTATTCACCCCAGAATAGGTCAATTATTTTTCTTGTGACTTCTTCGGGATCTTTCGCCTTTGTTATTGCGCCTCCAACAATGATAATAGTTGCCCCTGCTTCAATAACTTTGGGAATCGTTTCTAAGTTTAAGCCACCTGCAACAGCGACTGGGACTTTTACTGCTTTTACAACTTTCTCTAAATCTTCTAATGGGTTCTTTCCTTGGGCCTGCTCGTCTATTCCCGTGTGAACTAAAATGTAATGAACACCCATTTGCTCAAGTTCTTTAGCCCTTTTTACCTTATCCTTAACTCCTATTAGATCAACCATTACCTTTATTCCATACCTTCTTGCAACTGCCACAGCGTCTTTTATCGTCTTGTCATCTGCAACTCCAAGTATTGAGACAACATCAGCACCGTGTCTCGCTGCCATCTCAACTTCAAGGGCCCCAGTATCCATTGTTTTTAAATCTGCTACAATTTTTCTATCGGGGAATCTTCTTTTCATTAGTTCTACAGCTCTCATGCCTTCCTTTTTTATTAGGGGAGTCCCCACTTCAAGCCAATGGGCTCCACCGCGAGCGGCTTTCTCTGCTATAGACATTGCTTGCTCTATATCAGTCAGATCAAGCGCTACCTGCAGGATCATCTTAACGTACCTCCTAATAATCCTCAAGTTAACATCAAAACTGGCGCTTTTAACTTTAACTCTTCCACATATAAATTTAAAAGGGATAGCTCGAAATAGCTTTGGGGGGATAAAATGGTTACATTTATCCCTTTCGGGGAGAAGCCCAATAAAGAAGGAGTTATGTACACCATAGAATTGTTAAAAAAGAACAAACTAATCGAGGATTTTATGATTGTCGAATCGAATAATGTAGAACTCCTTGCAGACAGAGTACCTTTAGATAAGTGCTATATCATTGGAGAGCATTTAGCAACGTATGGAATAATCAAAAGGGTAAAACCACAGTCTATAATAAGTATCGATGCTCATACTGACCTCATGCACGATTACCTTGATCACGGTTCATGGCTCGCCTATGCTCTGGAGGAGAAAGCAGTGAACAGAGCTGCGGTAGTTGGACCAGTATTGATGGTACCCACCACCGAAGGTACAAGTTTATGGGTAAGAAGAGTTAAAATCTTCCCTGCACTCCCAAGAACCAGAAAAGTAAGAGGAAAATGGAAAGCATACAAAAGCCTAAAAACTTCCCCAATAGACGAAATAATTGCAGAAATGCGAAGATACCTTGGAAAAGAAGTCTACCTGACAGTTGACATGGACGTTCTAAAGCCCGAATATAAGATTGCCAGATTTCAGCATGGAGAGCTCACCTTGGAAGAGCTGTTAGAACTTATAAGCGAAATTAAGAAAAACTTCAAGATAGTAGCATGTGATATAGCGGAAATTTCAGACAAAATAAAAAGATCAAAACTTGGAAAGAAAGCTTTGATTGAAGTTTACAGGGCACTTATAGGTGAGTAAAATGGTACTAAGCGACAGAGAAATTAGAGAGATAATCACCCCTCTCCTTCTGTCCGGCGCAAAGATGCTCGATAAACACTGTCCGAAATGCGGCTCCCCACTTTTTGAACTAAATGGAAAGGTTTTTTGCCCAATTTGTGAACACAGAAAAAGAGAGGAAAAGGTTGAGCTAAAAAGTGTTGAAGAAAGCCTTCTAGAAAAATTAAGGTTATTGGCAAACCAGCTTCCTGACGACATTGAGGAGTTAAAAAGATATTTGGAAGTTATGAAGATGATAGTAGAACTGCTGGAGAAGTATAAGAAAATGGAGGGAGTAGAATGAAGCACCTGAAGATTTTGAATATACTCACAAAAGAAATGACAACAGAAGAAATTGCAAAAGAAAGTGGCTTGAGCTTAGCCGAGACAAGAAGATTTTTGCTCAGACTTCTGGATCAAGGCAAGATTGAGAGCGTTGAAAGAGATGGAAAAATCTTTTGGAAATTGAAAGAAAAAAGCAGGGAAGAGGAAGAGTTTAAGTACCTTTAAGTTCCCTTTAAACTTTCTCCGCTTTTTCCCAGTATTCATTGAACTTTCCTTTAAAGAGCTCAACTACTCTAAAGTCCTTTATCCAGACCTGGGTCTCGTAGTTAAAGTATCTCGCTGCCAAGTCCTCTAAAGCAAAGAACACCTCTTCGTCACAAATTAGCATGGGGAGCTCTATTTTGTCAAGTACTTTAAGCTCAAGCTTTCCTTCTTTGTAGTAGTCCATTATCTTTGATGTCTCAATTCTTGGGAGAACTTGTTTGGATACTATTATTTTTGCATTAACTCCCCTATCAACGGCTTTTGTTAGCTCCTCATCGAGGTTCGCCGCGATGTAGCCGTTATCTGCCAGCAGTATTTCCTTTTCAACCTCTTCAAGCATCTCCTGAGTCTTGAGAGTTGAGTTTCTAATACCCCTAACTACCCAAACTCTCTCCACTCCATATTTGGGAACCTCTGTTTCTATTAACGGAGTCATGAGTTCTAAGAGTTCCTCCTTAGCCTTCTTCTTGGCTTCAAGTTCCTCTTTTACTCTAACCTGCCAGTCCTCAATGAACTTCTCAAGAACGTTTTTGGGGTGCACTGGCCTGTATTTGTTGGCTTTTCCTGGTTGACTCAATGCAAATCCTTTCTTTTCTAAACTTCTTAAGACATCGTAAGTTCTTGGAGCTGGTACTTCGGAAACACTTGCAAGCTCTGCGGGTGTAAGAACCCCGAAGCCAACTAGTGCAACATACGCCCTAGCCTCGTACAAGTTCAGTTCAAAGTGCTCCTGTAAAAGTTCTACCATTCTTTCTTTCACCATTTTTAATCACCTCTTCTATTTGTAAAATAGCCAAAGACCTATATAAATTTTTTCTTATCGAGCTTAGTTGTCCTTTTTCTAATTGTAATTTTATTTTGACTGCATAAATATGCAGTTCTGTTACTATTAAAATGGTTAAAAATACACAACAAAACATGTAACATACATTTACACATAACCCTGTTACAGAGCAGTGAATTTAAACAAAGTGAACACTTTGTTGAATTTTCACTTCCCAAAACTTTATAATACTATCGAGCTCTCATCATCATGACGGCAATATGTACGCCGAAAATTATAAAAGATTCGAACAAATTATAGACAAATTGCGAGAGTTTGAAGGTGTTATCCTCGTAGAGGGGATGCGAGACGAGGTGGCCTTACGAAAATTGGGGGTCGAAACGGAGATAATTAGGCTTTCCCGCTTACCACTGGCGGAGATTGCTCTAATAGCCTCTCACTATCATGATGTCATGATATTAACAGATTTCGACAGAAAGGGTGAAGAACTTGCAAAAAAACTAACCCGATATTTAGAAGGGTATAAGTGCAGAGTAGACACAGAAACACGAAGAGAGCTCAAGAAAATAGCAAAAAAAGACATCAAGGGCATTGAGGACCTTTACTCTCTCTACATCCGGGTTAAGGATCTCCGTTTCTGACCCCCACAAGGAGGGGTATGGATTGAAGAGAAGAAATACTACAATCCAGCAAATTTTGATTGAAAAGCAAAGAATGTTAAAAAAGAAAGAAGCAGAAGAAGGTGATAACATGGCTGCAAAGGATGATTTTGGAACAACAAAATATGTAATCCACGCAGAGTTTGAAGCAAACGGAATTGTTGAAAGGCCTGATGTTGTGGGTGCTATTTTTGGACAGACTGAAGGTTTGCTTGGAGATGATTTGGATTTAAGAGAACTTCAAAAAACTGGAAGAATTGGAAGGATTAAGGTTGATGTTCACACAAGAGCTGGAAAAAGTTATGGAACAATAACAATACCCTCCAGCCTGGATAGAGTAGAAACAGCAATACTGGCAGCTGCTCTAGAAACAATAGACCGTATAGGACCTTCTGAGGCCAGGATTAGGGTAATAAGAATCGAGGATGTCAGGGCAACAAAGAGAAAATACATCATAGAGAGAGCCAAAGAGATACTTGAGACTCTTATGGAAGAAGAGATCCCAGAAACACAGGAGATTACCGAGGAAGTTAAGAAAGAAGTGAGGGCTAAAGAGCTCATTGAATACGGTCCAGAGAAGCTCCCAGCTGGCCCACACGTGCCGTTCTCGGATTCAATTATTGTGGTCGAGGGAAGAGCAGATGTGCTTAACCTTCTAAAACATGGAATTAAGAACGCCATAGCCGTGGAAGGAACTTCAGTTCCAGAGACAATAATCAAACTCAGCAAAGAGAGAATAGTAACCGCATTTACCGATGGAGACAGAGGTGGAGAACTCATACTTAAGGAACTCCTCCAAGTTGCCGACATTGACTACGTTGCCAGAGCTCCAGAAGGAAAAGAGGTAGAAGAGCTTACAAAGAAAGAGATAATTAAAGCCCTAAGAAGCAAAGTTCCAGCTGAGCAGGTTATAAATGAGCTCTTTGCTAAAGGGAAGAGCTTCTACGAGATTGTTAAGGAGAGAGAACAACAAAAGGCCAGCCACCCACAGCCCATAGAACCAAAGATAGAAGAGCCCAAGAGAGAGAAAGTCGCTGAGTCCCAAAAAGAAGCCACAAGCGGACCAAAAGTCGAAGTAAAGCCCCCAACAAGAGAAGAAAAGTTCGTAAAGCCAATACAACCCCCCAAAGCTCCAGAACTTGATGAATTCAAAGATTTGATCGAAAAAGTGAAAAAGGACTCCACAGCCATTCTCTTAGATGAAAATAAGAACATAATCGCAGAGATACCAGTGAGAGACCTGCTTACCTCCATAAACGACAAAGAAAACGTATACGCGATAATATTCAATGGAATCATAACCCAGAGACTGATAGACATAGTGAGCGAGAAGGGAATCAAGTACCTAATAGGCGCAAGAAAGAGCAATGTGGTTAGAAGACCTGTTGATCTCAAAATAATAACCTTCGCAGAATGAAAACTTCTTTTCTCTTTTTAATATTTGAAAACTTTCAATCAAAAAACTTCTGATTGGTATTAAAAAAATAAAAAAGTCACTTCTTAGCTCTCTGGAGCTTTGCTTCTTCAAAAGCCTTTGTCCATTTGAGCTTTCTTGGGTTTCTACCCATAAAGAAGTACTTTTCGCATTTCCTTGAGCAGAAGAAATAAACTCTTCCATCGTTTCTGACGTACATCTTTCCCGTTCCTGGCTCGAATTCCTTTCCGCAGTATGAGCAGACATTCCACCTTGCCATTCACATCACCTTCTTGCTTTGATCTCTCTTGCTTCTCTTTCTGTCTCTCTGAGGATAACTATGTCGCCAATTCTAACTGGCCCCTTAACGTTTCTTCTAATTACTCTACCCTTGTCCATTCCTTCAAGAACGCGAACCTTTACTTGAGTGACCTCACCGGTAACTCCGGTTCTTCCTACAATTTCGATGACCTCTGCAGGGTATCCATCATCTGCCATGTCTCACACCTCTAGTTCAATTATAATAATGAAAGCTCGCACATCCTAATGAAAGTGAGGAAAGGGAGCTCACTTGGCGAGCTCCCTTACTTTCATGGCGATTTCCTCAACGAGTTCGCGAGCCTTACCAGGCTCGATTATAGCAACGCTTGCAGCTGGAACTTCAATACCAGCAGCAGCACCAAGTTCTTTTTTGCTTGGAACATAAATGTATGGGATTTCTTTCTCCTCACAGAGGGGTGGCAAGTGAGCAACGATTTCCTCTGGGTCGACGTCCTCTGCGATTACAACGAGCTTTGCCTGGCCCCTCTCAACAGCTTTTGTTGTCTCGTTTGTACCCTTTCTAATTTTTCCGGTGTCTCTTGCAATCTCAACTGCTTCAAGAGCTTTCTCGGCGAGTTCCTTTGGAACCTCAAACTTTACGTAACTTGGCTTTGCCATTTCACATCCCTCCACAATTCATCGTTCATCGAGTCATCAAGTTAGGGAAGGACGCTTGCTTTTTAAATCTTTCCTTCCAAAATAGCAAAAATGAGAAAAGTAGCAAAAATCACCCCTCGTATATTATGTATTCTTTGTCTGTTATAAACACCGGTTCGACTCTTATTCCCCTTATTTCCACCTTATTTCCATATTCATTCTTGAGCTTCTCTATATAAGGCTGGATAACTTCTGGAAAACTTGCCTGACCTTTGAAATAAAGTTCTCTGTTGGATGTGCTTAAGCCACTGGCAATTTTTTCATAATGGATTATATCCATGTGAGGCTCAAACGCAGCTTTTGGGTCGTCTCTGCTTTCTCCCTCTGTTCTGACCAGATATATAACTGTAGCCCTAAGGTAAAGCTCTAAGTTGGAGTAGTCTTTTCTGAACCCAGCTCTTAACTCAAGTTCTCCGCTTTGACCATCGCTTAATACTCTTATTGGACTAACCACCTTGCCATTTAGTTTTGGAGCATCTATAAGAGCCCCAACGGGGCCTTTCTGCACAAGGACAAGCTGGTATCTTGTAGCGTTTGGAACATTAAGCTCAACTTCTATTGGTGCTTCGTTTAGGTGGTCTATGTTAACGTTCTGCGCTATAACCTGCTCGCTCACGAGTTTATCTCCATCATAAGCCCTAAACTTTATGATAGCATCTTTAACGTCTCTTCCAAATGCAGATATGTAGAGCTTAGCCTTGTATTCCCCAGGAATAAGCTTTGACACTGGTGTCCATGTCTCATTCTTGTAAACTTCAATTCTATACACTCCAAATGGAACGAATTCATAAATGGTCAAAGTATCAGTATATGGGCTAACCACTACAGAGGGCGATTTTGCAATTCTAAAGTTTGAATACAGTTCTTGGGCAAAATTATCCTCCAAAGAAATCGGTACTCTAAAAGAAAGTTTTAGGAAATTGCTGGTAGCAACTTTGTAGTATACCATAATGCCTCTAACAGGCAACACCTGTCTAAAGGAATAGGAGTACATATATAACGGATAGTTGATTCCTATGTAAACCACATAGGGAAAGTCACCCCTTCCGGGTATTACTACCCCATTTTGAACATCTATCGTTTGTATCGGTTCTCCCTGTTGATTGCCAGCTATTATTATCGCCTTTATCTGGCCGTTTTGTTTAGTTATCTGTAATTGAATACCAGTATCAGGATTAATGTATACACTTTCACTTGCATTGGTCAATAATAATATCATTCCGGATCTGTCTCTTTCAGTTCTTGTTATTGCCCCTCCAAGATAGCTTATAGCATTGAATTTTATCCAGTCGGCACTCCAAGCAATAAAATAGTTAAGCTGCCAGCTCTCGAAGTCAACTTCACTTTTGCTGCCATCGTTTGCCAAAAAGCGGGCAATTATATAGTCCCTGTCCCTCGCATGACCTCCATCCGCACTTGCCCTCCTGTTTCCAAGGAGAGAGCTTTCAATCCAATAACCGTAGTCCCACCAAGAAGTTGCCGTATCGTATTCGTTTGTGTTCTCTCTAAGCCACTTAAGGGTTTCTTCCCAGCTCGGGCTTACAGCTTCACCGCTAACCTTTGCCGAGTTGTAAGTTGTGTTTGCTCCCACTATTGGAATCGGAATAAAGAGGAGGACCAACAAGAAAGCATAGAGAGCTTTTGTTGAAACCTTTTCCTGCATATTCTCCACTATTCTAAAGAGCTCTCCCACGAGAATTCCAAAGGTTAGCAAAACTGCCCCCGAGGCAAGGAATAAAAACCTCACCGCTGTCCACATGAGGTATAGCGAAAGTCCATAGAACACAATGAGGAACAAGGCCTTAGCATCAACGTTGTTCTGAGTTAGAGACCTCAAAAGTCTAAAAGCAACTATCGCAATCCCTATAAGCGAGAGTAAAAATAATAGTCCATCTGTTCCCTTTACTGAGTAATATCTCTGCACATCCTCCCACTCTGTCTTTGCAAGCTCCTGAACGGTTTCGTAAACTTGGGTTGATTGGTAAGCTCCGCTCATAAGGGAAAATAGCTTTGGACCAACGTAAAGATAAGCCCCAGTAAAGCCCAATAGCACTACAACTGCAACAACCCCAAATCTGTGTTTCTTGTCGGAGTAGTTCAGGTATTTGCCTCCATAGAGCATTATTCCCGTAAGCAGAGCCAGTCCAAGGAAAACTTCAAAGGCGAACCTTATGTGCCCTCCAACTTTCACGATTCCACTTGGAGTTAATGCGTAGCCAATGAGCAATACTGCAACATAAACTGGGTAAAATTCCATGGCAAACTTCTTGACGTCTTCAACTTTTCCAAAAATAAATGATACAATCACGTACAGGCTTGCAAAGCCCAAGAGAACCATAAGACCAAATGGGGAGCCGTTCCATACTGAGAGCATCAAAACTCCAAAGAGCACAAATAGAGCGCCAAAAAGTGATTTTCTCTTGATCTCTTTGGTTTCAAGGTAGTAGAACATGAACAGAACTGCGTAGATGAAGAACATCAAAAACGGCCCATCTCCCCTGGCGTTTCCCGAGAAGGTTCTCGTCCAGTGGGCTATGGAGAACATCATGGCTAATGCTGCCCAGAGCCCTGCCCATTCAGAGTGAAGCTTTCGTCCAAGGAGGTAGATGCCTATTATACTGAAAAACCCAACAAGCGGAGGCCACATTTTGAAAACTCTAATTGCTTCAAGTCCGAAAGCAGATAAGATCTTGTAAAGCACCGCAGGAATGATGTAAAGTCCCAGAGGCTCTCCAATAAGGGAACCGAAGGGAGCATCAGCCAAGGGGTAGTATTTGGGAATCCACTCCTTTATCGCGAGCTTGTATATTTCAAAATGATAGAACGTATCTGGATCGATAAAGTACTTCGTTTGCCCAGTTGCCGCTCTAATCTTGTAGCCAATAAAAGCAATAATCACTACCAATATTGGAAAAAGGTAAAGCCTGATTTTTGAAAAGTCTAAAGAGGATGGTTTTTCACTCTTAGTTTTTTCCCCAACTTTTGTTCCAACCATTTCCACCACCTCACTCTACAGTTACAGATTTTGCCAGATTTCTTGGCTTGTCGGGATCGTTACCCCTTAACACAGCCAAATAATAGGCGAGCAGTTGAAGCGGTACTGTATACACAATTGGACTTAAAAGCTCATCTATCTTGGGCATCTTCAAAAAGACGTTGCTGACTTTTTCCAGCTCCTCGTTATCCCCAAGAGCAATTACAAATCCCTTTCTTGCGTTCACTTCCTGTATGTTGGAAACCATTTTGTCAAACGTCTTTCCGCTGGGCGCAATTGCAACAACTGGAACACCTTCTTCAATCAGAGCTAGAGGGCCGTGCTTCAGCTCTCCAGCAGAAAGACCCTCCGCATGGATGTAGCTGATTTCCTTAAGCTTTAGAGCACCCTCAAGAGCTGTTGCAACGCTTATCCCCCTTCCTATGTAGAAGAAATCTCTCCTATCTACCAACTCCTCAGCAAGTGATTTTATCTTGTTCTCATATCCAAGCACAGCCTCAATGTACCTTGGGAGTTCCAAAAGTTCGGCTTCTAGCTTCTTAAGATAATCCTCATCAACTGTGTTGAGTATCTTGGCTAGGGCTATTGCAAGCATAGTCAAAACGGTAAGCTGTGTTGTGTACGTCTTTGTTGCTGCCACCCCTATTTCCGGACCTGCATGGGTGTAGATTACAAGGTCGCTCAGCCGGGTGGCCATGCTACCAACGACGTTAACGATGCTTAGAACTTTCGCACCCTTCTCTTTAGCCAGTTTTATTGCCGCCAGAGTGTCGGCAGTTTCTCCACTTTGAGTAATGGCGATTACAAGGGAATCCTCGTCAACTATGTTCTCGAACTCATACCTGAACTCACTCGCATCCTCCACAAAGATGGGTTTGTTTGCCAGCCTCTGGAAGAGATACTTCGCAACAATTCCTGCATGATAAGAAGTCCCCATAGCCACAACAAATATTTTCTCATATTTGGCGATTTCTCTAGCTATCTGCTCTATTGTCTCCAAGTTGCCGTAAATTGCTTCCTTTACAGCCTTTGGCTGTTCGTGGATTTCCTTAAGCATGAAGTGGGGATAGCCCTGCTTTTCAGCCATCTCAAGAGTCCAGTTAATCTCGTGAATTTCCTTTTTCTTTTCTTTTCCTGTCTTAAGGTCTTTCACTGTAAATGCATCTTTGCTAACCACTGCATACTCCCCATCATCCAGAAACACAACTTTATTTGTGTAAGGTAAAAACGCTGGAATATCAGATGCTGCAAACATCTCCCCGTTTCCAATTCCAAGGACGAGAGGACTTTCATTTCTAACGAAGTAGAGGTGTTCCTTATCTTCTGCATACATTATTCCGAGGGCAAATGAGCCCCTAAGCTTCAACAACGCCTTGCGGAGGGCATCTTCGAATGTAGATGAATCCTTTAGGGCCTCCTCAATTAGGTGAGCTATCACTTCTGTATCAGTGTCACTCTTGAACTTGTGGCCTTTTTTCTCAAGCTCACTTCTAAGCTCAAGATAGTTTTCAATTATCCCGTTGTGAACAACCGCTATTTTTCCAGTGCAATCCGTATGAGGATGAGCATTAATGTCATTGGGAATTCCGTGTGTTGCCCATCTTGTGTGACCAATTCCCCTGTGGCCGGGCATTTCGTAGAGTTTGAGTTTTTCTTTAAGTTCATCTATTCTCCCGGCACCCTTTTTTATAAAAAGCTCTCCATGTTCTGTTACAATCCCAGCTGAGTCGTATCCTCGGTACTCCAATCTTTTAAGCCCCTCTACCAAGATTTCAGCAGCTTCTCTCTCTCCGATGTAGCCTATTATACCGCACATTGCGCTGCCTCCGCTCTTTGTACTGTAAATCGTAATGGTCTAAACAAATTAAAAAAGATTTCCATAAAACTGTTACTGCAATCATTGTGTTCCTACTTCATTTTGACGTTTCCCTTAAAATATAGTTCAAAACGATTTCTTTTGATTTTTGAGCTATGCACTGATAACCCAATACCAGAAGACTCAAAACAGCACAAGAGAGACTTCCAAAAAACCTATATATCCCAAGCAACCTTAGTATCTTGGGTGGGTCAATGGAGAAAAAACTTGATGAATTCATAAACGGTTCAATTAAGCTGGGAAGTGGAAATGAAAACACAAGACACAAGAAAAAGAGGCTCAAATCAACCAAGCTGGACTTGTTTCTACCCGATGAACACATAAACTATTTTAAGGCCCTCCGAATTGGCTCAAAAAGGATACAAAGAGCAAAAATAGTCGAAATTCAGAAAGATTAATCGAGGGGCTCGGCTATTATTGCTTTGTCTTTGAATTTAAATAGGTAAGCCCTCTTTTCTCCTTTCAGACCTTGCTCAACTCTTCTCCTGAATCGCCAGTAATCTTTATCGGGAATCGAGATTTTTAATGTAACCCTACCATACCCGTCCTTCTTTAGAAAGTCGTTTATCCTTACCGGATGGAAGTCGAGAACCTTTCTTACGATGTAGCGTCTCTTGAAGTAATCACTCTCAATTTCTTCATCGCTCGTCGCAACTGCTCTGCGTTTTTCCCGAATGAGCATCTGTAAGTTGCCTTTTACCGCATGGAAAAGTTCATTTATCAAGTCAGCATAGTCAATGCTCTGTGGGATTTCGTACAAATACTCTTTTACTTCTTTGCTCCACTCGACAATGTTTTCAAGGTTGGGGTTGCTTTCGATTCTAGCCCCCTTGGGGAGCATAACCGCAGAGCGCTCTGCCTTAGCCAATGGCTCAAAGTAGAAAGTCAGTCTGTTGAGTGCCCCGTATAAATCAATGTACTCAAATTCGCCTCTCCACGGGACTTTTTCTCTCCTTATCTGGGGGGGAAGGTCGAAGATAAAAGCATCGGTCTTGTGCTTGTAGGCCTCATAAACTTCAAGAGGGCTCGGAAGAAGATCCTCAAGCCTCCTTTCAGGCATCTCGGGTGGTCTCGCAGGGTCAGAGAATATCATATCCGTATCTACCTGCTCGACAACTTCTTTACTTAAGCTGTCCCCGTGGATGAAGGTTATCTTATCTTTAACGCCATATTTCTCGGCATTTTTCATTGCATAGAAAAGCTTTTTCTCATCGATGTCTATAGCATAGGCTTTTTCGGCATACTTCGCGAAGAATATCAGCTGGATTCCAACTCCACAGCTCACATCAGCTATGCTTTTTGGTTTAACTCTCTTTGCCCTATATTCAGCCACAATCTCGTGAGTGGCATACCTAAGGCCTTCTAAGTCCATCCATAGGTCAGTCCTTGAGAACTTATCCTTCGCTTTTATCCTCGCCCTCGCTATCTCGATTATCTCATCAGCCTTCTCTTTCGGAAGTCTCGCCCGTATTTTCTTCTCATCTAGGCCTCGCTTTATCATATCAACAGTTTGCTCAATAAGCGCTTCCATTTCTTCCATTTTCTCACCCTTGTTCCATTTTCATTCAATTTTTAAAGGTTTATGGGAAATAATTTAAAGATGGCAGGTGAAATTTGGTGGGGGAAAGCATGAACCTTAGAAAAAAGCTTTATTTTGTAGCAGTGGCCGCGATAATAATCGGAACCTTCTGGTACTCATATGAGAAAGCCTCAAGTGCTGAGCTGTACGACTACATTGGAGACGAAGTTTGGTACGTCCCCGCGGCAAGAAACGTCCTCCATAAGCTTGGAGTTGAACTCCATTATGTGAACGAGACAGCGAATTCGGAAGGGGTAAATATAATCGCAAGCGGAGAGATGATTAAGGGCTATGTAAAAGTTTCTGCTCTCGGGCTCGAATTTACACGACCTTATACAAGAAACGTAAACCTCCAAACTCCCGCAATTCTCTCAAAACTGGGGATAAGAGTTGAATTTATACCCATAAACCAGACCCAGCCCTCCGATTTTGACGAAATTAAGTATAAAATCGAGATAATAGCCAAAAAGTACAACTACACCTACTACAAGCCCTATCACAATTTTGATGGCATTTACTATGAAATCCCTCGCGAAAACCTTGAAAAATTCGTAGAAGAAGTTAAAAGCCTGGAAGGCGTTGAAATTGTAAAGGGATTCCGCTATCCTGATAAAGAGAACATCCAAAACTATCTGAACACGGAGCACCCATTTTTAGCGAAGGATATAATAATGCTTGGAATGCTGATAGAGGACAAGCCTGTCTTCTGGCGTTTGCCAGGCCTTATAGAGCATGCGATAATAAACGTTCTCGTATTTCTCGCTGCATACAAAATCTCAAAGAGCTATCTCGCTGCTTTTATAGCGCTTGTGTTTTCAGCTTTTGATCCCCTCCTGTATGCAACGTCCCTTGCTGCGATGCTTGATATACACGTGGCATTCTTCACGGCGGTTTTCATGTACTTCCTGATTTCTGAGAAATACAATTCAAGCGGTCTTTCCATAGGTCTCGCCGCAGCCGCAAAACTAAACGGTGCTTTTCCATACCCAATACTGCTCATAAAAACCCTAAGGGGCAAAATCAAAGTTAAAGAGATACTCCTCTCGACACTCATTTTACCTGCCTTCGGATTTTTGCTCCCGCAGATTACGATAATGAAGGCAATAGGCTTCTTCCCATGGCTTTCCGAGTTCATCGGAAGCTTTGGATGGCATCTCAGCTACAAAGGAGACCACCCCGCAACCTCACCTTTCTGGGAGTGGTTCATAAGCCTTAAACCATTTCCCTTCCACTACAACCCCGATATCTTCGCGGCAACAGACCCAATTTTGATGCTTTCTATGGTGGTGTTTATATTCGCAATTCCCTATGCTGCGACAAAAAGAAGAAAGCTTTTGGTGCCTTTTGGAATATTCTGGAGCACAATAGCTTTTTATGCTCTCCAGTGGATTTTGGGTGGAAAAACCCAGTTCAGCTTTTATGCCACCCCATTAGTTCCCGCGGGAGCGGTAACACTCGGAGTAATGGCATACGACATAATAAAGTGGGAGTATTTCGAGAGATCACTGGAAATGTACTGGAAGTGGGTGAAGAGCATTTTAATAAGAATAAAGAAAATCTTCGAAAGGATTAAGGCTTTTTTAAGAAGTCCAAAATAGTGGGCTGAGCTTTTTTGGTTTTCAGTTTTTCCTCTATCTTTTTGAGAGTTTTCCAGCTTTTTCTGACTATTGGAGGGAACTCTCCATGTTTCTTGTAGTATTCCTCCAAGAATTTCCTTGTAACGGGGTCGCTTGGATAGCCCGAACCTATTTCCCCATAGATTTCCTTAAGCCCCTCTATAGCCCTATCGCGGGTGACCTTAGCCAGTATTGACGCAGCCGCAACTGGAATGTACTTGGCATCGGCTTTATGCTCTGCAACTATTTTCGGAGAGAAGGAAAGCTTTTCCCCTATGATATCGCCAAAGCGCTCCTCTTTGACATCTGCAGCATCTATGTAGAGGATATCCGGCTTAACTTTAAGGGAGTTTAACACTCTGGCAAAGCTTTCGATTTCAAGTTCGTTCATTGTGCCTTCCCTACTATCTATCTCTTCTGGAGATAGTTTGAGAATAAAATAGTCATCCACTATGCTAACGATCTTTTCAAAAAGCTCCTCTCTTTTTTTGGGTGTTAGCTTTTTTGAATCCTTAACTCCCAGAGATTCAAGCTCCCCTATACGAGATTCATCAACAACTACTGCTGCAATTACAAGAGGCCCTATAACAGGTCCTCTGCCGGCTTCGTCTATTCCTCCCATCTTCATTTCCCTTACCTCCTTAGAACCAAGAGTCCGTAGACAAGTCCCAGCACTATTGTGGCTATTCCGCTTGGAGGGATGTCTGTTAAGTAAGCCAGCACTATAGAGAGTACTTGCACTGAGAGGGTTAAACCCAAACTTATCCCGAGAATCTTTCTCAAATCATTGCTGAGCATCACGGCTATTGTCCCAGGCAGAACTGCCACAACTTGCAGGGTTATCAGCCCGACAGTTCTGACTATCAACGCACCAGTGGCTCCTACAAGGACATAGAGCAGAGTAAGGTAGAGCCTCGCATTGCCAGAATAAGCCTCAACTCCCTCAGCATCAAAGCTGACGTACAGGAAATCACGGTAAAATGCGAGCATGACAAAGAATATTACGGCACCCCCCAAGACCAAAAACATCAAGTCGTTGAGGGTTATCAGAAAAAGCTCCCCGGTTAAATATGAAACCACACTCTGGGAGAGGGCAAAATAGGGCCTGCTTGCCATAACCTTGTACAGAACTCCAAATGCCAATACTGTCGAGCCAGCTATAAAACTCGCTATTACTCCTATTGCAGTGTCACTGCTGAATCCCCTGTCTTCAAGGAGAGCAATCAAGACAACAACAAAAATCGTAACTATTAGCGCCATCCACAGAATAAGGGAGAAATTTTCAAGTATCAGCCCGAGTATCATACCCAAAACTGCCCCAAAGAGCAGAGTATGGAAAGTGGCGTGAGTAAGGAAAGCCAAGCCTTTCATGTTTATTAGAGGACTTAACATACCCAGCAAAACACTCACCATTATACCTGCTAAAAGAGCCCTGAGCAGGTACTCGGGGATCATTTTCTCTCCCTCCCGTGAATGTGGACATCCCCTATAAAGCAGTACATTCTTTCTCCCACTTTAACAGCTTTAGCTAAAGACCCATAAACCTTGGTAATTATTTCATCCCTTAGAACTTCTTCCGGCGTTCCAAAGGCCACAAGTCTTTTATTGACAAGCATTACCTTGTCCCCTATTTCAGTTAATGGATTTGGGTCGTGAGTTGTTATTATCATCGTGATTCCCATTTCTCGCTTTATCTTTGCAAGTACTGAAACGACTTCCACTCTTGCACTGGGGTCAAGGGCCGATAAAGGCTCATCCAAAAGGAGAAGTTTAGGCTTTGAAACGAGTGCCCTCGCTAATAAAACCCTCTGCTTCTGCCCCCCGCTGAGTTCCGCAAACCTTTTGTTTTTAATATCACCTAATCCCACAAATTCTAAAGCCTCTTCCGCTTCTTTTAAGACGGATTTCGGGATATTAAAATGGATGAAGCCTCTTTTGTAAAGGGCACCCATTGCAACAACTTCAATGGCCTTTAGAGGTACACGTTCGTTGAGAGAGTGGCTCTGAGGAACGTAAGAAATTAAATCCTTTACTTCAGCAGGAGGCTTCCCAAAAACAAGAAGCTTGCCCGTATATGACTTATGAAGGCCCGCAATTGTTCTAAGAAGACTCGTTTTTCCTGCACCGTTTGGACCCAGCAGAAGAAGGGTCTCTCCACTACTCAGCCTAAAGGTTATATCTTCAACCGCCCTGTAGCCATCATAATAAATTGTCAGATTTTCAGCTATTATCAATATCTCACCCACAGTTAGGGTTACCTAAAAAATTTAAAAATGTTACCCTTAAAGTCCAAAAGCCCCCTTAATTCCATTAATCACGAGTTGAACCGCCATTGAAGCCAGTATAAGCCCCATCATTCTTGTAATAAGCCTTATTCCAACTTTACCAAGTTTCCGCTGGACTTTTTCTGCAGACATGAGCACTATGTAAACTGAAAGGCTAGCCACAACAATCGCAAGGAGTACAGCCACTTTCCCCAGATAGCTGGTATTCTTTGCCATATATATCATTACAGTTGTTATTGAGCCAGGCCCCGATATCAACGGAATTGCAAGTGGAATTATAGCAATCTCGCTTAGGGTTACTGCCTCTTCCTCCTCTTCGCGGGTTATTTTTATGGTCGAAAGGTGACCACTCAGCATTTCCAAGGCCATTCTGAAGAGCAGAATGCCCCCTGCAATTGCAAAGGCATCTATTGTAGCGCCAAAAAACTTGAATATCCACTCTCCCACGAGTGCAAAGGTCATCAGGGTCATGAAAACAGCCACAGAAGTTCTCTTTGCCAGGCTTATCCTCCCTTCGTATGACTTACATTGCTGGACAATGGAAAGATACACTGGGACAGCTCCTATTGGGTTCATCACCGCAAAGAGGGCCGCAAACACATAAAGGAAAGTTTTAAAAAATAGCAGCATTTTCACTCACCAAAAATCTTTTCCAGCATCCATTTTTCGTCAAAGGGCATTAAATCCCCATACCCCTGGCCAACCCCAACAAAGAGTATTGGAGCCCCGATGGCATGAGCTATGCTCAATGCAGCACCTCCCCTCGCATCTGCGTCAAGCTTCGTTAGGATAACCCCATCAATCTTAACCGCCTCATTGAACTGTCTCGCCTGTTCTATTATTGCATTTCCTGCAAGGGCATCTCCAACAAATATAACAAGGTCTGGCTTCGCAACTTTGACTATCTTCTTCATTTCATCCATTAGATTTCTGTTCAGCTCGTTTCTTCCGGCGGTATCTACTAAAACCACGTCAATTCCCCTTGCTTTTGCGTGCTCTATAGCATCGTAAGCCACAGCCGCCGGATCAGACTTATAGCCGTGCTTAATGAGCTTAACACCCACCCTCTTTGCGTGTTCCTCTACCTGCTCTATAGCTCCCGCCCTAAAGGTATCGCTGGCAGCAATAACGACGCTAAAACCATTTTTCTTAAGCCAGCTGGCAAGTTTAGCTATTGTGGTGGTCTTCCCGCTACCGTTGAACCCAACAAAAACTATCACGAACGGCTTTTCCTGTTTTGATTTTATCATCTCTAACAAATCTATGCGCCTTTCAGGCGTTAAGACTTCAAGTACTGCTTCTTTAACCGCTTTCTCAACAATCTCCTTTTTGTTTGTACCTATCTTAACCTTCTGTCCAACAAGTTTCTGTTTTATTTTTTCTTTAAGCTCCTCAACAACTTCCAAGGCTACATCAGCCTCTAAAAGCTCCAGCTCAAGATCCCAGAGTGCGTTTTCAACGTCTTTTTCGCTTATTTCAGTTTGAGCCACCTTATCCACGAATGAGCTTAATTTTTCCTTTAGTTTTCCAAACATTCGCCCTCACCGGGTTGTGATCACCAGATGAACTTATAAATATGAGCCTCAGCGATAGCTGGTTACATCACATCTCAGCTCCGAAACCGCTCTTCATCGGCTGTTGAGAAATTAGACCTTCCAGTTTAAGGACTTTTTGATAGCCAACCAAAGGGGATATAAAAGAGTATCGACAGACTAAGAAAGGGTGGATAACTTGATACGGGCTTTTGTAAACGGAAAAATATACGTCTCTTTTAAACCACTGAGAACTGCAGAAGCTATTGTAATAGCCAATGAAAAGGTTATTTACGAGGGAAAAAGTGAAAAGGCCCAAAAAATTGCCGAAGAGCTCGGAGGAGAAGTAGTAGATCTGGGCGGAAAAACTGTTCTGCCGGGCTTTATTGATTCACATATGCATCTAAACTCCCTCGGACAGTCTTTGAAAATGCTCAATTTAAAGGGGACAAAAAGCATAGAGGAACTAAAGAGGAAGCTCGAAGAATACGCAGAAAAAACAAGCACGAGCTGGATTCTTGGCTTTGGATGGGACCAGGAGGAACTTGGAAGGTATCCCACGAGAAAAGATTTGGACGAGGTCGTCGATAACAAGCCCGTGCTTCTGTATAGAACCTGCTTCCACGCGGCTGTACTGAACACGAAAGCTATAGAAATCGTAGGTTTGGACGAAGATGAAGACGCAGACCCTGAAACCGGAATAGTAAAAGAAAACGCCCTAGAAAAGGTGAGAGATGTTATCAATGAAACTTTAACGCTCGAAGACTACAAACACTTCATCGAAGAGGGGGCAAAGTTCGTTCTTTCTCAGGGCGTCACAGCGGTTGGCTTTGTGAGTGTAAATGAGAAAAGCCTTAGGGCCCTCTTGGAGTTAGATAACAAAGAAAGGCTCCCCATTAGAGTTTTTGTGTATCTGAACCCTTCCCTTCTTAAAGAACTAAAAGGCCTGGGGCTCACCAAAGAGGTTGGAAGTAGTAGAGTAAAGATCATGGGGATAAAAGTCCTTGCGGATGGAAGCCTTGGAGCCAGAACAGCGTGGCTTTCTAAGCCCTATGCAGACGCCCCAACAACCGGACATCCCAACATAAGCAAGGAGGAACTCGAAGAGATAGTGAGAGAAGCCCGCCAGCTGGACCTCCAGATGGCTGTCCATGCAATAGGTGATAAAACAACCGATATGATCCTAGACGTCTACGAAAAGTTCAGGGGAGAGAGAAACCGTATAGAACACGCATCAATTTTGAGGGAAGACCAAATAAAAAGGATGAAAGAGCTTGGAGTTGTTGCCTCGGTTCAGCCGAGGTTTGTAATAAGCGACTGGTGGGCGGTACGGAGAGTTGGGGAAGAGAGGGCAAAGTGGATTTACCCCTTCAAGAGCATGCTGAAGCAAATCGTGATAGGCTTCGGAACTGACTCTCCCATAGAACCCGTAAATCCGTGGGAAACAATCTACGCAGCAGTTACCAGAGGAAAATTTGAGAATGTTGAGACCTACCTGCACACAAAAGACGAATGTCTATCCCTAGAAGAAAGCCTTTACAGTTACACATACGGCTCTGCATATATAATGCACGCCGAAGATGACCTCGGAACCCTCGAAGAGGGTAAATTCGGAGACTTCGTTGTGGTGGACAAGGATCCGTTTGAAGTTGAAGAGAAAGAACTGAAAAACATAAAAGTTCTAGATGTCTACGTAGGAGGTTCAAAGTATTACTAGCTCCCTTTCGGCGTTTGTGAGCCTCTTTCCCTTTTTTTCCACAGCTACGTCGTCTTCTATTCTCACTCCTCCAAGATTGGGAATGTAAATGCCCGGCTCAATGGTAAACGTCATACCTTTTTCAAGAATTCTCTCATTCGTTTGACTTATATAGGGCTCTTCATGCACTTCAAGCCCAAGTCCATGCCCCGTTCTGTGGATGAAGTAGTTACCATAACCTCTCTCGGATATATAATCCCTTGCTGCCCTGTCAACATCCTTAGCCTTTATTCCTTCGCGGACACTCTGAAAAGCACTCTCTTGGGCTTCTTTGACAACCTCATAGATTTCTTTGAGCTTTTCATTCGGGTGCCCTATGGCTATGGTTCTCGTGATATCGGAGCAGTAACCTTCATACTTTGCCCCAAAGTCAAGTATCACGAAGTCTCCGGGCCTTATTTTTCTTTCACTCGGTGTATGGTGAGGATTTGCAGCATTTTTCCCAGAAGCCACTATAGGCGAGAAAGACACTCCGTCCGCAAGCTCCCTGATGAGAAACTCAATTTCCAGCGCAATTTGCTTTTCACTCTTTCCCACCAAATCCCTGCTTATTATTTCATAGAAAACCTTGTCTGCAATTTCAGCGGCCTTTTTCATCAGGCTTAGCTCCTTTTCATCTTTGCGCATTCTCATCTCTCTTGTAATGACGCTCAGCGGATAGAGAGTGCAGTCCTCCAAAAGTCGCTCAATGTGGATTAGAAAGCTCGCCCTCATCGTATCTTCCACCAGGATCTTACCGCCCTTCAAATTCAGAGAAGCTAACACCCTTTCAAGGATTTCATAGGGGTTCTCTTCATCGCTCCAGAATACTGAATTTTCCCATTCAACCTCGTTTTCGTAGAGCTTGGGCGCTATTAGAACGCTTTCTCCCTCTCTGTTGACCAAAAGGAGAAAAAGTCTCTCCTCGGTCGCCTGAGGGGCCATACCGGTTAGGTAATATAGGTTGCTGCCGGGGGTTATCAGCGCACCATCATAATTACCTTCCCGAAGAAACTCCAAGAATTTCTTCATCCTGTCCACATATACCACCATGAAGAAACTCGCGGGCAAAATTTATAAGGCCTCTCCCAAAGTTTTCTTGGGTTGCCCCGGTGGCCTAGTCTGGATAGGGCGCGAGGCTGCGGACCTCGAGGTCCGGGGTTCAAATCCCCGCCGGGGCGCCACATCTTATTCTCATATTCCACAATAATAAAAACGACCAAAAATTTTTAAATAACGCCTAGTAATTAAAATACAGAGCGTTTCTCATACGCCGCATTTCCCCACTCCGAAACAAAGTAGTATTCTGGAGGTGGTAGAGATGATAGAGGACGCGTTGATGCTCTATCTGCTCAGCAATGCAGGAACCAACCAAAAGAAGAAAAAGAAAAGAAAGCTCCTGGTTCTTTGATCCTTCCGAATTTCGAAAAGCTTAAATACTCCTTTTTAGTAAAATAAAGTTAGAAAAATTGGGGGGTGGTAGGAATGGCATACGTGGCAGTACTGGCGAACATCAACGGAAACTTCCCAGCCCTCATGAAAGCCCTCGGAAAAATTGAGGAACTCAAAGAAGAAGGCTACGAGATTGAAAAATATTACATCCTCGGAAACATAATTGGATTGTTCCCCTATCCAAAGGAAGTTCTTGATGCTCTTGATGACCTGATAAAGACCAACAATGTAAAGATAATCAGGGGAGAATTTGACCAGATAATAGCCATGAGTGATCCCCATGCCGAAGGGCCGGATTATATCGATGAACTTGCAATCGAGCCGTATGTAAAGAAGGCATTAAAATACACCTGGGAAAAGCTTGGCCATGAAGGAAGGGAGTTCATAAGAGATTTGCCTATATACCTAGTTGATAAAATAGGCAAGAACGACATTTTCGGGGTCTACGGAAGCCCATTAAACCCCTTCGAGGGCAAGGTTCTTCCAGAGCAGCCTACCTCATACTATGAAGCCGTCATGAGACCGGTAAAGGACTACGAACTTCTATTAGTAGCATCACCAAAACTCCCGGTCAATGCCATGACAAGGTACGGAAGGGTAGTATGTCCCGGCAGCATTGGATTCCCACCGGGAAAAGAGCACAAAGCAACTTTTGCCATCATAAACGCTGATAACCTGCACACAAAATTCGTAGAAGTTGAATATGACAAGAAGATCATAGAGGACAAAATAAGAGCAGAAGGATTACCAGAGGAGCTCATTAAAATCCTCTATCACGGAAAGGTTTAAACAGCTCGAACACCCTTTTTATTTCTTTTCTGAATATTCCAACGTATGCCACAAAAGCCAATAACAGGAGAGTTTTTGAGAGAAATACAGTGAACTGCAGTAGAAGAGCCACAGCAAATTGAGTATAAGAAGTAAGCGAAACTCCCAGCTTCTTGTTTGCCACAACTAATGTGCCAGTTAGTATCGTTAGATATCCCAGAAAGAGCCCGAAAACAGCCCCATATTCTCCAAAAGGGCTTATCGAGAATATCCAAGCAGCGAGAGAAACCACAGCGCCCAGGAGTGAAATTATGGTCCCTTCTTTTACATATTTTGTCGAGTTCAGCGCCACTATGCTGGGGTTGTACGCTATATACGTTTCTACCGCCATGAGAGTTAGGTAGAACTCTCTACCCAGATTAAACCCAAAGAGTAGCGATAAAATTTCTCTTCCGACAAGCATAAGGATAAAAACCGCCAAAGCCACTATAAAGGACAGCAGCTTCGTGGAGTCTTCAGCAAGTCTCTTCACGTATTCCATCTCATTTTTCCCATATTTGTAAGAGTATAAGGGCATTATCGCAGATTGAAGCACCTGAGGCAGGTAAGTCAACAAAAATGCCGCCGAAAGAGAAGCCGAAACAATGCCTGCAGCTTCAGGAGAAGCAAGCTTCTCGGTTAGGAAGTATGGGGCTTGAATAAGAAAAACCCCCGAAACTGTCCCAAGAAATGCAAAGCTGGAATACCTCAAAAGAGGTTTAAGGGTCTCCAAGGAGGGTTTTCCAAACAGCCTCTCCCTAAAAAGGTACAAAAATCCAAAAATGGCCACGCCAGAAAGAAGGCCAATGTAGGGGAGGTAGTAATTTTCCGACAAAAATCCTCCAATAAATAGCACAAACGCTCCAATCATTGTATAAGCGTAAACCTCACCTTTGTGAAGGCCATAGATAAAGCTGCGAAACGTCAGCTGGAGAGCCCTCAAGACTGCCAGGATGGCCAGATAAAAGTTAAAAGGAACTAAAACCAAGCCAGCTAAAGGGAAAGAAAATCCCAAAGTTGCTATGGACTTTATTTTTTCCATTTCCTCTCTCCCTAGAAACTCGGAGGCATACTTCCCCAGAGCAACTGCAAAAAAGCTCAGTGGAACTGCCAGTAAAAATGCCTGCGATATAAGTGAATTTACCTTTCCCAAAACTTCGACACCAAATCTTCTTGAGATAACTATGCTGTAAATAAGCCTGCTGAGGCCAAAGAGAGCAAGGGCAACTATACTCGCTATTGAATGCCGAAGCATAACTTTTCTCTCATAACTCATAAGAGAAAATAAATAAAGCAGAATTTAACCTTTGCGGAAGCCCAAATAAAAGCCCGCAACAAATGCCCCTGTTCCGGGTAAAATCCCCACTACTTTATCAGCCAAGCTTAAGGTTGATGTAGTTGCACTTTCCGCAAAGTTAAAGAGGGCATCGGTGTTTATTGTTATAACTCCTTTTTGCTGGAGCCAGAAAAGGCTTAAAATGTATGCACCTATCAAAGTGAGTACTATTTTTATGAACTTTTTAAGCGCATAACCTGTGATAAACCCAACAGCAGCCCCTATACCCATATCACCCATTATTCCGCCAAAGTCGAAGTTCATAGTGACTCACCATTTGTCTTTAGGTTTCTGCAATTAAAACCCTTTTGCTTTTGGATTTTACAGTGGCAAAATGTTTAAATTGTATAAAAACTATCTTATATAAGCATAAATGTTTTAAGAGCAAATAATATGTGTCATTGAGGGTGATACATATGGCAACACCTATGGAAAGACTCAAAGAGAAGATGACAAAAGAAGTTATGTGGATCTACATACTGAGACTGCTAAAAGAAAGGCCTATGTACGCATATGAGCTCAAAAATGAGATAAGGGAGAGATTTGGATTTGAACCCGCCACCGTGAGCAGTTATGTAGTGCTTTACAAGCTCGAACACGAAGGCTACGTCACTTCAGAATGGCAGGAGAGCGAGACTGGAAAGCCCTCCAGAAAATACTACAAGCTTACGGAAAAGGGAGAGAAACTTCTCGAAGAAGGAATAAAATTTATAGAAGAAATGCTGAACAAGCTCAAATGACTCTAACGTCCTGCTCCTCCTCTTGGTTCTCTAGCCTTTGCTCTTAGTCCCTTGTATCCGCACTTCCTGCACTTCTCTGCTTTCCAGGGGTTAGTAGCACCACACCTCATGCATATGTACTTCCTAAATAGCCTTGCCTCAGCTTCAGGAAACCTCGCCATTTTAATCCCTCCATGATCTTGACTGTGTTCACTTACAAGCATTTCTTTTTAAGCTTTACCTTTTTGAAATACCGAAAGATTTTTATTCAGACTTTGCTCTCTCACTTATGAGCGGGGGTGCCCGAGCCTGGCCAAAGGGGACGGACTTAAGATCCGTTGCCGTAGGGCTGCGCGGGTTCGAATCCCGTCCCCCGCACCACTTTTGTAAAATCATACTCCCTTCTGAGAAACTTGTCTTGAAAAATAGATTCTTCCAACAAAAATTAAATAAGAAATCAAAGCTTCCTCAAACTTGGAAACCAGTATTTTTTACCCTTCTTCTCTTTTTCTTCGTCCCATTCGTGTAAGATTTTGACAGCTTCACTAGCAACCAATGCTGCTTCTTTTTCACCGGCTTTTCCAAACTCATTGGTTATTCTGTTCGCAAAAACCGCACAAACACAGCCTGCCTTAAGACCATAAATGTTTGCAAGGGTGTAGAGTGTAGCCGCTTCCATCTCAAAGTTCGTGACCTTGGCTTGTCTCAGGTCATCTATGAGGTGCTTTGCAAAGCTCGGGAAGTAGCCGTTCAATCCAGGCCTTGCCTGACCTACATAAAAGCTGTCAGTAGAAGCGGTAATTCCAACGTGGTACCTAACCCCCAATGTTTCCGCAGCTTCGATCAGAGCTAAAGTGACCTCAACATCGGCACTTGCCGGATATTCTACTCTCACATACTGCTTTGATGTTCCCTCAAGTCTAACGGCAGCTTTTGCTATTATCAAATCCCCAATCTCTATTCCGGGCTGAATTGCCCCTGTTGAGCCGACCCTAATGAAAGTGTCAGCACCTATTGCCGCTAATTCTTCTATCGCTATTGCCGTTGAAGGTCCTCCTATTCCCGTTGAGGTAACGCTTATAGGAGCACCCTTGTACCTTCCAGTGTGTGTTCTGTACTCCCTATGGAACGCTATTTCCCTCGCTTCATCCCAGAGAGAGCTTATCTTGGGAACCCTCTCAGGATCGCCGGGGAGCAGAACATATCTAGCAACATCACCGGGCTTGCAGGCTATATGGTACTGGTATCCTTCTTCCGTTTGAGGCCTATCCGCAGGCATGAATTTTTTCATTTCTCTCACCTCCACATGAATTTTGGAAAGGGATATATAAATGAAATCCCTACCCCAAATGGTGAGACAATGCTGAGATGTCTGAAATGCGGAAGAACTTACGAGGACTTTAAAATTATGTGCAAATGCGGTGGAGCCCTTGAATACATTGGAGAAAAGAGGGGGAATTTTGAAAGCTTGTTGAGAAAAGAATTCTTAGATATAAGGAGATACCTCAGTTTCTTGCCCCTAAAAGAGGAGTTTTTGCCGAGGCTTACGACTCCAATAACCCCGATAGTGGAGAGAAAAATTGAAGGGGTTAACGTTTTCTTCAAGCTCGAGTACTTAATGCCAAGCGGGTCCTTCAAAGACAGGGGCACCTATGTAACCATCGCAAAGCTGAAGGAAGAAGGCATAAGCGAGGTAACGCTCGACTCTTCAGGAAACGCAGCGTTAAGTTTAGCCCTCTTTGCAAAAAGCGAGGGGATAAAAGCCCACATCTTCATTCCAAAACATACAAGCGAAGGAAAAAAGAGACTTCTCAGGCTGCTGGGAGTAGAGGTTCATGAAGTTGAAGGGTCACGAATGGAAGTGCATGAAAAGGCAAGAAGCTTTCTGGAGGGAATTTACATATCTCACTGGTACAACCCGTATTTCCTTGAGGGAACAAAAACGGTAGCTTACGAGGTTTATGAGCAGATAGGGAGTGTAGATTATGCATTAGCGCCCACCGGAAGTGGAACCCTGTTTTTAGGCCTCTACAAGGGGTTTAAAGAATTGGAGACACTTGAAGGGACAAAAACTCCCAGAATGATCGCTGTCCAGGGAAAAGGGTATGAAAGCCTGTGCAAGATGAGTGAAGAAAAAAGCAGGCTTGCAGAGGGGATAGCAATTCCCGAACCTCCCAGAAGAGAGCAGATGCGTAAAGCCCTAGAAGAAAGCAATGGAATCTGTATTTCCGTAGGAGATAAAGAAATCACAGATGCCATAGAAGACCTCATCTCCATGGGTTTCTTAGTTGAGCCAACAGCAGCAACAGCATATGCTGCATTTAAGCTGCTCTTAGAAGAAGGCTATTTTGAAAAAGGCGCAAAAGTGCTTATCACCCTCACCGGTTCTGGACTGAAAAACATTTAATGGAGCCGGGAGGGGGATTTGAACCCCCGTAAAGCGGATCTGCAGTCCGCCGCCTCACCTCTAGGCTATCCCGGCATTTTTTCCCGAAGAATATATTTTGGCGCCGCGGCGGGGATTTGAACCCCGGAGGGACTGCGCCCACCGGCTTAGCAGGCCGGCGCCATACCAGGCTAGGCTACCGCGGCACGTCCTACATTAACCAACATTAAGGAGTTTGGGAGGGTATTTAAAGTTTTCGCAAACGGCAACATTGAAGATAGGTATAAATACCCCCTCGGTACATTTAAAGCTGATGGAGCTCTTTAACTCAAAGCTGTGTGCTCTGTGCAAAGGAAGGAAACTCCTCTGTGGAAGGCCTACTTGCCCGATTCTCGAACGCTTTAGGGTAGTGAGGACTGTTGAGCAAAAGATAAACCGCAGAGAGATTTTTGGTTCCTCCCCTCCAAGCATATTCGTTGGTGAATACGGCTATCCAAAAGTCCGCATCGGGCCCCTCGTTCCCCCGATAGAGGGGAACACCTCCCATCTCGACAGTCCCCTAAAGTGGGAGAACAAAACAATAAGGGATATCCTTTACTACCGCTCCCTTCTGGTTATGGGGGAAATGCAGGCCGATATTAACGTGAGAAAGAGCGGAAGAATTCTTGAAGAAGTTCAGGAGCTGGCAATGTCGATAAAGCCTGTGGACAGCGAAATCCTTCTCAAGAGAAAGCCGATTTTAAAAGTCCTTCCAAGTGAATTTGCCCCGCCCATAGGGCCAAAGGCAGAACTTCTCGACTTCGAGCTCACAGAGAATCCAAAAATACCGAGGAAAACCGATTACGTTGTGGGGGATGAGCTGAAAGCCGAGCAAGCAATAATGAGACTCTACAACTGGGGCTTTGATGAGTACTACATAATAAGACTCCTCTCTGCAGGACTTTTGGGCATTAACAGAAAGCTCGTTCCAACAAGATGGAGCATCACAGCTGTGCAGGATACAATAGGGAAAAAGCTGAGAAAAGAAATCCTGCATTATGAGCCTATAAACGAATTTGAGCTCTACTTTTACGAATTCCTCGGCAACAGATATGCCGTGCTTTTGATGCCCGAAACTTACGCATTTGAACTTTTGGAGGTCTGGCTCAAAGGCTCTTTGTTTGGAAGTGACGAGCCTGAAGTAATCCACGACTATGAGGACTTTCACGGGATTAAGGGGTACGCTGAAGAGACCACGGGGGCGTATTATGCCGCCCGTTTGAGCGTTCTTGAAAGCCTCAGGAGAAGAAGGAGGCAGGCAAGAATAATAGTGTTCAGAGAAGTAACTCCAAAGTACTACGCTCCCGTAGGTGTGTGGCAGATAAGGGTGGGGGTAAAGAAAGCCATGGAGAATCAGGTAGGAAAATTTAACACACTCCAAGAAGCCTTCAATGAACTCAGAAAACTCCTTGAGCTAAAGCTTGAGAAATATCTAGAAAAAAGCTGGATTCTGAGGATGAGAAAGCAGAGAACACTCGACTATTACCTCAACTATCAAAGGACATTTTAATATCAAAACTTCCGAAGCTTAAACTTTTTAACCAGCTTTTCTTAGGATAATTTATGAGAAAAAAACTCGCCCTCATAAGCCTCGACGGTAGCGGAGTTTACAATTTAGAGCACATGCCCTTCTTAAGTGAGCTAGCGGAAGGAGGGTTCTCCATAACGGTCGACTCAATATTTCCCACACTCACGGATTTAGTCCACACAAGCGTTATGACGGGGGTTCCGCCAAGGGTTCACGGAGTTGTGGAAAACGGTTACTACGATAGAATAGCCGATAGAAAGGTGAATTTTTACGAGTATGAAGTCGCTTTTAACCCCCATAAAGTCATAAAGGCAAAAACGATAGTCGACATCCTTCGGGAGAAGGGAATAAGGAGTGCCTCTGTTAGCGGCTATACAATGCCTCCCTTCAGCGGTACCCACGTTAGAATATTTCCCCCGTTTTTCAGCGACGATAACCTCTATAGGGAACACGGAAGAGACTGGAGAAAAGATAAATGGGTTTTAAATTCTGCCCTTTACCTCTATGAAGAGTGCAAACCGGATTTGCTCTTGGTTCACTTCTGCTCGATTGATGGTATGCAACACGATTACGGGCCCCTAAGCGATGAAGCCATGAAAGCCGTAGAAACCGTGGATACAGCATTAAACGTTTTGTGGGAGAGGCTCAGGGATGAATACGCATTTATAATCTTTGCAGACCATGGACAGGAAAAAGTCCACACGTGGGTAAACCTGAGGAATTACCTTAAAAAACACGGCATTGAAACGCTGAGGGTCTCATCCGGAGGGGGAGTGCACGTTTATCTAAAAGACCCAAAAGAAGCAGAGGAGGCGTATCCGCTGTTAAAACGAGCCCCGGGAGTTAAATACGTCTTTTCCAGGGATGATCTGCCCCATCTGAACACCCCCAACAGCGGGGAGCTCATAGTCTCCGCCAAGGAAGGGTACTGGTTCTGCTCTCACAGGCTTTGCAATGGAATTAAGGGAACGAGCTACTGGACAAGGGGTATGCACGGCTCGATGAACGAGCCAGTAATGAAAGTTCCGCTGATTTTGTGGGGGTTTGAAAATGTAAATACTGAAAACGCTAGCCTTTACGATATAGCCCCCACCATATTGAAGTTCTTTGGGATAGAAAAACCCGAAGACATGGTGGGAAAAAGCCTAATTCGATAACCAGCTGTTAGAATTAATGATAAACCGAAAGTGGAAAAGAAATAAAAGAGCTCACCTTGAGGACTGTGCAATCCTCTCGATTTCTTCCTTCTTGCTGTATGCGAAGCTCTTTGTATCCTTGTTTGCTGCTGCGATAATTTCTTCAGCCAAAGCTTCGGCATAGCTTGTCTTGTTGCGGTAGCACTTTGCTGATGCACCAAGGGCAATGTTTCTCAAAGCAACGTCAAGTCTTCTCAGTGGGGAGATATCAACTGCGATGTGGTACCTAACTCCACCGAACATGACGTTTGTGGTGTCTTCCCTTGGGGCGGAGTTCTCAATTGCCTTAACAAGAACCTGGATTGGGTTCTGCTTTGTCCTCTGCTCAATGATCTTAAAGGCCTCTTTTACAACCTCATAAGCTTTAACTTTCTTGCTCATTAATGAGCGGTGTTCTCTCCTCATGAAGTGGCCGCCTACTTTGTAGCTTGAAGCACCGCTTCTCATGACTTTGTTTATAAGTCTCTCAACCACATGGACATTGGCCTTACCGAACTGCTTCTTAGCGTGCCTTCCGTGGTTGTGTGGGAGAATTCTTGGTTCAAGGTTAATGTAAGGTCTGAGTGATGGGTCCTCAACTACTACATCCTCAACGCTCCATCTCCCGAAAACCTTGAGATCCTTTGGGATAAAAAATCTCTCTTCCAATGGTTTGGCCATGAGCATCACCTTCTTGGCTTTTCTTTTCTACCCTTAACTATTTCTTTGAGGGATGTTCTGTTAACCATGACAACCTTGTATCTAATTCCTGGAATGTCACCTACAGCTCCACCCTTTGGACCACCAATTCCCTCTATGATAACTTCATCGTGCTCGTCAATGTGCTTGATAGCACCGTCACCTGGTGTGAACGCTGTAACTACCTTACCGTTCTTGATGAGCTGAACTCTAACAGCTTTTCTCATACCTGAGTTTGGCTGCTTAGCCTCAACTGCAATCTTTTCAAGGACAATTCCTCTCGCCTGTGGTGCACCTTCAAGCGGGTCGCTCTTTTCCTTGAGCCTGAGTACTCTTCTTTTGTAAGTTATGTCGCTCCACCTAAACTTCTTTCTCTTAAGCTTGAGCTTTCTTCCAGCAAATTCTCCGTAAGGAGCTTTCTTTCCAGCCATGATCATCACCTCAAATTACCACGACTTCCTCAATCCCGTGGTGCCTCTCCATTAATTCTTTGACGAGATTTATGTTTTGCCCCCCTCTACCTATCGCCTTGGGCTTATCTCTTTGAGTCACATCAAGGAGGGCAACTTTTTTCCCATCTTTCTTTTCAGTTATGTGAACTTTTTTAATCCTTACGCCCATTGTTTTATAAATGTTCTTGAGGAATTCTTCCGGATCCTCTGAATGTTCTATGAGCTCAATGTCCTTCCCCAACATTCCCTGTATTCTCTTAACGTTGCTGCCCCTCTTGCCTAATGCCAAACCCATTTCTCCCTTCTTGATGACAAATATTAAGCGATTCCTTGCTGAGTCAATTAAGCAGTCGAGCACTGTTGCTCCTGTAAAGCTCTCAAAGAGTGCAATGTACTTTATCTGGTCTGTGTTTAGCTTGAGTGGCATGCTCACTTACCTCCAGCAAGTGCAAGTATTTTGCTCTCTCCAGGCTCTACTATTGCCAAGGATGCAATCACGAAGGGCTTACCGAGCATTGTACCCAGCTCAACGCTTGTCCCCTCGAACTCATAAACTGGAATGTTGCTGAGCTTTGCGTAGTAGTTAATATCATCCTTGATTTCCTTTGGTGCGTTTTTAGCAACAATGATGAGCTTTGCACCACCAGTCTTGGCAAGCCTAACTGTTTCATTTGAACCGATGACAACTTTTCCTGTCTCAAAGGCTTTTCTAAGCTCAAATGCCAAATCCATTACCTACACCTCCTTACTCTTCTTCTATGGGTTTTTTAATCGGTAACTTCATTGCCAGTTTAACGATTCCCGTTCCAACCGGAACGGGTTGGCCAATTAACACGTTTTCAACCACACCGTTGAGGGGGTCAACTTCTCCCCTTTCGGCAGCTTGAAGTAAGTGTTGAACGGTAATCTCGAATGCAGCTCTAGCGAGCACACTTGCCTTTGTACCAACCACACCATGTCTTCCAATGGGTCTCACAATACCATCGAGGGTCATCATATCGGCGACGAGCATGATGTGTCTAACATCAACCTCAAGACCCTGCTCTTGCATCGTTCTTGTTATTTCTTCGATAATGGCATTTCTTGCCGCTTCAATGCCAAGTACTTCTGCTATTTCGTGGATGTTGTTTGTCCTTGTCCTCGTCGGGTCAACGCCAGGAACTTTGAGTACCTGTTTGAAGTTTGAGCCCTCTGTATAGATGACGTATTCATCGCCCTCTTTTCTGATAATTGTTTTTCCTACGCCTGAGAGTCCTTTCAAGCGATGCTTTTTAACTTTATCGGCGAGCCTTCTTAATGTTGAAACACCCTTAGCCTTTTTCATTCTGATTATCAATGTGTTCCCATCAATTTCGATTTCTGCGGCCTTGAATGAGCGTTCAAGCTTTGCTTGGATCTTCTCCATTGTTAAACCGCTTTTCTCAAGGCGTTCTGGGTCAACATCAACCACGAATTCCATGTTGAGTATATCAAGCGTCATACTTCTGGCAAGGCTTTCGAGAGTTGTTCCCTCAATTCTCCTCGCAACCTCACGAGCCTTTTCTGAGTCGTATCTATGCTCCTCGTCGAGATAAACTGTCATAATTGGAGTTGATGGGTTCTTTCTTGCATCAACAATTTCAATGATTCTTGGGAGACCAAGGGTAACGTTAATTTCAGCAACACCCGCATAGTGGAAGGTGTTAAGGGTCATCTGTGTAGATGGCTCTCCAATTGACTGTGCGGTAACTGTTCCAACAGCCTCTCCAGGTTCTATTAGGGCTTTTTCGTATTCCTTAACGACCTCATCAATTATTGCCTCCACTTCTGCCTTCTGCAACTTGTACTTTTCGTTGTAAGCGAGGAGCTTCTCCAAAAGCTCCTCTCTAACTCTCTCTGGCAACTGGGAGGCTTTGCTCTCTACAAGCTTTTTAATAGTTGAGCTTGAGACCATAACATCTCACCCCTTTTCCCTGAGCTTTATTAAAGTCCTCATTATCACTCTATCAACGTCTACTGTTTTTCCGCCCCAGCTCTTCATTGGGTCTACTCCATCTTCACCGTAGCGGAACTGCACTATAATTCCAGTTGGATCCCTTACCGTTCCATCGTAGTCTACCTTGAGGTCTTGGAGTGCGTTGATCAATCTACGTTGCATGTAACCGCTCTGGGCTGTTCTAACGGCTGTATCGACAAGACCTTCTCTACCACCCATTGCGTGGAAGAAGTACTCCTGCGGAGTCAATCCACTCTTGTAGGAGTTGACGACAAAACCTCTTGCCCTCGCTCCAAGATCTCCAGGTTTAAAGTGACTCAACACCCTGTTTCTGTAACCTCTGTAGAGTCTCTTACCTCTAATCGACTGCTGTCCAAGCATAGCGGCCATCTGAGTGATGTTGAGAATCTTACCTCTTGCTCCAGTTTTGGCCATTATAACGGTATGGTTGTTCATACCCAGATACTTCTCAGCAACTTTACCCGCGTTATCTCTGGCCTCTGACAACACGGCCATTATCTTGCTCTCAAGGGTCTCTTCGAGGGTTTTACCGGGCAATGGTTCAAGTTCACCGTTCTTGTATGCCTCTATTAGCCTTTGAACCTTGTCCTCTGCCTCCATTATTATCTCTCTAATCCTTGCCTTCGCCTCATCGGGAAGGTCTTCGTCATCTATTCCGGTTGTGAACCCTTTGTGAGTAATGACCCATATCGCAAGCTTTGTAACCTGATCCAAGAACTGCCTAGCCCTCTCAACACCGTACTCTCTGACTATAATGTCAAGGATTCTTCCGTCCTCTCTACCGTAGGCCTTTTTGTCTATTGCACCACTCAACAGTTTTCCATTGCGGATGTAAACAAAGCCATCTGTGGCAACCTCTCTAATCTCTTCTTCACTGGGCACCAGCTTCTCTTCAATGAGCTTTTCAATGGGTTCACATTGAGATGGATCGTCACAAAGCTTGTTGCGGTACCAGATTGTTAGGTCATCCGGCAATAAGAGGGAGAATATAGTCTTTCCACTCCAGTACTCAACGCCGTTTTCTACCTTATCTGGTTTTGGAAGCTCCTTCACATCAACACCTGCAAACATCAACATCTGCTCAACTTCGTATTTCGTGAAATATGCTCCTTCCCTTGTCAGCAGATAGCCACCGGATATGTGATCTTGAATTCCACCTATTATTGGTCCTCCGTATCTTGGGGAGAGAATATGATTTTGTACTTCCATAAGGATCTTAGCCTCAGCCTGTGCCTCTTCCGTTTGTGGGACGTGGAGGTTCATCTCGTCTCCATCGAAATCAGCGTTATAGGGAGGACAGACTGCCAAGTTAAGCCTAAATGTCTTGTAGGGCATAACCCTAACCCTGTGGGCCATAATGCTCATTCTGTGAAGGGAGGGCTGTCTGTTGAAGAGAACTATGTCTCCATCGAGAAGGTGCCTCTCAACTGTCCATCCAATATCAAGCATCTTGGCTATTGTTTCTCTGTTGCTTTCCATGAGACGGATTCTTCTTCCCTGCGGGTCTAGCACATAGTTGGCTCCCGGATACTTCTCCGGACCATTGAGGATCATCTTTCTAAGCTTTTCAATGTTGAACTCGGTTACCTTTTCTGGGACGGTGAGCTCCATCGCAACGACCATTGGCACGCCAACTTCGTTTATACTTATCATTGGGTCTGGGCTGATAACAGTTCTTGCAGAGAAGTTAACACGCTTACCGCTAAGGTTCTTCCTGAATCTTCCCTCTTTACCCTTAAGTCTTTGAGCGAGCGTCTTGAGTGGTCTTCCGCTCTTGTGCTTTGCAGGCGGAATGCCAGAGGTCTCGTTGTCAAAGTATGTGGTCACGTGATATTGAAGGAGATCCCACAGGTCTTCGATAATGAGCTGCGGAGCTCCAGCTTCTATGTTTTGTTTCAAACGAGCGTTAATTCTTATTATGTCAACAAGCTTGTGAGTTAAGTCGTCTTCAGCCCTTATACCGCTTTCAAGGGTAATTGACGGCCTCACATTAACTGGAGGAACTGGCAAAACTGTCAAGACCATCCATTCCGGTCTTGATTTCTCGGGATCAAGACCAAGAAGAGGTAAATCCTTATCCGGAATCTTTTCCAGTCTGTCTCTAATTTCACTTGGCATCATTCTATGCCTATACTCATTTCCTTCCTCGTCTCTTCTTATCTCCCAGTATATTGTGGGTCTTTCGAACTTTATTTGATATTGGGGAGCACCGCAGTGTGGACAGACCATTCTTTCTCTTGCCTTCTTGTATATCTCAGTCACCAGGGCATCTATCTCGCTCTTCCTAGCTTCATTTACATTGAACTTTGTCATATATTCCTCTATTTCTTCATCGGTTAATCTAATTCTTCCGCATTCCCTACAAGTACTTTCAAGGATTCTGTATATCGTCTTTGCAAACCCTACGTGAATGACGGGCCTCGCGAGTTCTATATGTCCAAAATGTCCAGGACATTCTTTGTAATTTGCTCCACAGGTCTCACATCTAAGGTTTGGATCTATAACACCAAGCCTTCTATCCATTAATCCACCGTCAATTGGATAACCGTCCTCTGAGTATGTATCTGGCACAGTTATCTCAGCAGCGCTCATCTTCCTAATCTCTTGAGGAGACAATATACCAAATTCAATGCTTCCGATAACCTTTTTCATTGAGTGCATAGCTCTACACCCTCTCCTTGAGTTTTAATGATGGTCTAATAACCATGGCCTTTATCTCATCCAACAACAACTTGAATGCATAGCTTATCTCTACCTTGCTTATCTTCTCCTCTTCTCCACAGACTGGACAGTAAACCTTATCCCTACGCTTGTCCTCGACTGCCAAATGTCCACAGCTCTCACATACCCAGACCTCTGTTTTATCGCTCTCCTCCAGTAATCTCTCCACTAGGAGCATCGATGCACCGTGTCCAATGAGAACGTCACGCTCCATTTCACCGAATCTGAGACCACCTTCTCTTGCCCTACCTTCTGTTGGCTGCTTGGTGAGAACCTGTACTGGACCTCTTGAACGTGCGTGTAGCTTATCTGCTACCATGTGGTGGAGTCTCTGGTAGTAGATAACACCGACAAATATGTCTGCCTCAAGCCTTCTTCCGGTTATTCCATCGTACATGACTTCCCTTCCGTTGTGTCTGAAGCCAAGCTCCTCAAGTTCTTTTCTAAGCTTTTCTTCCGGCTCTCCAATGAAAGCTGTTCCGTCTATTCTTCTTCCCTTAAGTGAAGCAACTTTCCCGCCTATTGCTTCGATAAGCTGTCCGATGGTCATACGGCTTGGGATACCGTGGGGGTTGACTATTAAATCTGGAACTATTCCGCTCTCTGTCCATGGCATGTCCTCTTGAGGCACTATAAGACCGATAACACCCTTCTGTCCGTGTCTTGAAGCAAATTTGTCACCAAGCTCTGGAATTCTAAGGTCTCTAACCGTTACCTTAACGAGCTTTGTTCCATCTCCTGTTTCAGTCAGTATAACCTTGTCAACTACTCCCTCTTCTCCAGGTCTCATAGTTATGCTTGTCTCTCTCCTTCCCTGAAGTATGCCAGCACCTAAGCCAGCTTGCTCTTCAAGGAACCTCGGTGGGGAAGTTCTCGCAACCAGAACGTCCTTCCCTTCCACCTTTGATTCTGGGAAAATTATACCGTCTTCATCAAGGTGTCTGTAGTATTTTTCACCAAGGAATCCTCTAACAGTTGGATCTGGAATTTCGAACTTATCTGTCTGTCCACCCAGGTATTTCTTCTCTTCAGCCTCATAAGTTCTAAGGAACGTTGATCTTGCTAATCCCCTCTCGATAGAGGCTTTGTTCATAATAACCGCATCTTCCATGTTGTATCCACCGTAACTGAGAACCGCAACTACAAAGTTTTGACCTGCTGGTCTCTGCTCGAAACCTACTGCCTCCATAATCCTTGAATTAACGAGTGGAACTTGCGGGTAGTGCATGAAGTGACCCCTTGTGTCCACCCTTATTCTAAAGTTCGCCCAGCCCAAACCAAGGCTCTGCTTGGCCATACCTGCCCCATAGGTGTTTCTTGGAGCAGCGTTGTGCTCTGGGTAGGGAACGAGTGATGCTGGCAATCCAAGTATAGCGGCAGGCAGTATCTCAAGGTGAGTGTGTTCTTCTGTAACTTCCCAAGGCCACATTGCAACATAAGCGTTCTCTTCTTCTTCAGCGTCAAGATATTCAATTATTCCCATCCTTACGAGGTCGCTCCATTTGAGAGCTCCCTTCTTTATAGCCTCGACATGCTCCCTTGTAAGCTTAGGAACACCGTTTTCAACAATGATGAGGGGTCTTCTAACTCTACCATCATCACTGTTAATGTAAACTTCCTTAACGTCTTCATAGTAAGCAACGTTTATCACATCGCTAATTCTTCCTGCCCTTCTGTCCCCTCTGATCTTGTTTACCAAGGCAATGCCATCTTTGTATGTTCCGATAAGAACACCATTCAAGTAGATTCTCCAGTCATCTGGGTCTGGTCTTTTCTCTTCAATATGCACTATACCAAGGTTTTCCAGGTACTCCAGGACTTCTTCCTCGGGGATGGCGGTTGTTATCTGAGACATAAGTGCAAGGTTCTTGACCAGACCACAGTTGGGACCTTCGGGAGTTTCTGTTGGACAGATTCTTCCCCAGTGAGTACCGTGAAGGTCTCTCGCCTCAAAGTGAGGTTGCTCTCTGTCCAGAGGAGATGTAACTCTTCTCAAGTGGGAGAGTGTTGACATGTAGTTAGTTCTGTCCAGAAGCTGGCTAACACCGGTTCTTCCTCCCGGCCATGCTCCAGTTGCCAAAGCGTGTTCAATTCTCTCTGTTAGCACGTCGGGTCTCACAGAGTTCCTCACGAACCTCTGGATGTCCTGGAAGGTGTATTTCTCACCCTTTCTCTGGTAGGTCTTGGTAAGCTGATACTGCATGTCCTTCACAAGCTGACCAAAGGCAACCCTAAAGAGATCCTTCAGTAGATCACCAGCAAGTTTGAGCCTCTTGTTTGCATAATGGTCTTTGTCATCTTCCCTTCTAAGCCCAAGTGAGAGTTCGATAACCTTAAGGGCCATCATTCCAAGGTAATAGGCTTTTCTTATTCTGTCTTCTGGAGAAACACCCATGTGTGGGAGAAGGTTGTTGTCAATTATGGACTGAGCCCTCTTTAACCTGTACTCCTTCGGCTGTCCTGGCAGGGCTTTCTTTCCTATGTAGTCCAAGGCTTCTTCTTGAGTCTGTATGTCACTTGCATCTTCCAAGTTGTCAAAGAGAACTTGTTGAATCTCAGGGTTGTTGCTCACGGCATCCACAATGTCCTTATCACTCTCAAGTCCAAGGGCCCTCATGACGTAAACGAACTTTATACCACCTGGCACGTTTGGAATAGATACATAAAGTATGCCATCTTTTCTTCTCTCAACTGTTATCAAAGCTCTATAACCGTGCCTGTAGGAGAAGCACTTTGCCACATATCTGTTCTGCCTCTCGTCAGACTCTACAAGTGTTCTGTTGGGTGCCAAATCCTCGATAGATACGATAACTCTTTCAGAACCATTGATAATGAAATATCCTCCCGGATCTTTGGGATCCTCTCCATGAGCAATCAGCTCCTCATCGCTCAAGCCGTGAAGTCTGCATATTTTTGACTTGAGCATTACGGGCAGTTCTCCAATCCTAACCTCGACAGGCTCCTGCTCAATGCCCTTGACAACAGGTATCATCTCCAAGAATATTGGTGCTGAGTAAGTGAGATTTCTAATTCTTGCGTCCATCGGGTAGAGTGGCTTCCTCTGCCCGTGGGCTTCTTGAAACTCTGGCTCACCTAGCCTTATCCTTCCGAATTTTATTTCGAAGTCTGGAATGTCTGGCTTAACTCCGCCAAATTCGTTAACTACTTCCTGCATTCCGTAATCAATGAAAGCGTTGTAAGAATCGAGATGCTGCCTTACAAGTCCTTTTTCGTCCCAGTAGCTTTTCATAACTTCCCAAAGATCATCTGAAGTAACCTCAACAACAGTAGGACCTCTCATTTTCTCACCCCAAAAACTTCAGTCTTCCACAACAATCCTATAATAGTAGTAAACCCCCGCAGTGGGACTTTTTCTCTTTATTTCTATAACATCTCCCGGCTTGGCTCCAAGAGCTTGAACTGCTGGATCGCTTGCTTTGATTTGCGGTAACTGAGAAAGCTTAATCTTGTACTTCTTAAGTAGCTCTTCCTTTTCCTCTTCGCTGAGTATTCTATGCTCGGGAACTAACACATGATCAAATATTGTAAAGGTTTTTTTCGCCGTCACAGAGAATTGCCCCCTTTAAAATTTTTAGAAGGTACACCCTCTCACTACCTCCAGCTTTCGATTGGAGTATATAAGCTTTTCGTGAGTTTAGGGCGTGTTTATAGTAACCTTTATTAGGGTTTTTGCTGAATTCTTTCAGGTGGTTGTCGTGATCCCCAGATGGGATCACAGACTCAAAGACCCTGAAAGCGTGGCATTCGCAATTCTTGACGTTTTAGCAGACTTCGAATCAGAAGGAAAGCTGAAGAACCTGCCAAAATCCAAAAAATTTCCAGTAAAAACAATACTGGCAATACTCCTCTTTAAACAATACTACAACCTACCCCTCAGAGACGCCCAGCACTACGGCAGAAAATTCTTCGGAGCAAACATTCACTACTCAACCCTCCACAACTGGGAGAA
>NZ_WHIZ01000019.1:0-30325 GCF_009372125.1 Thermococcus sp. 101 C5 | reverse complement strand
GTAATGTGTTATGGTCTGAAAATCCTCCTCAGAGTCAAATACTGTTTAAATAACAGGGGGTGAAACTAAACACGCCCTGGTGGTTTCACAACTTTTTCAAACTTTTTGTTGCTTAATTCTGCTTTTTTCACTGAAAACAAAATCGATATTGGTGAGAGTTTGGTATTTTATGGGACAAAAAGATTTATATCAAGAAACAATGAAGAATATTTATGGACATTAATGTTAAAGAATCTGCGGAGATGATAACATGAATGAAAAGATGACCGCTATTATGAAAACCAAACCTGCTTACGGTGCTGAACTTGTTGAGGTTGATGTCCCACAGCCAAGGGAAGGAGAAGTTCTCATCAAGGTTCTTGCAACTAGCATCTGCGGAACCGATCTTCATAT
Source organism: Thermococcus sp. 101 C5 (assembly GCF_009372125.1). Taxonomy (NCBI): domain Archaea; kingdom Methanobacteriati; phylum Methanobacteriota; class Thermococci; order Thermococcales; family Thermococcaceae; genus Thermococcus; species Thermococcus sp. 101 C5. The sequence goes on along the minus strand of NZ_WHIZ01000019.1, from coordinate 29,932 downwards.
CTATGAGTGGAATGAATGGGCACAGAGCAGAATAAAGCCCCCCCAGATAATGGGCCACGAAGTCGCTGGAGAGGTCGTGGAGGTTGGAAAAGGAGTAGATGACATTCAAGTAGGCGACTACATCTCTGCAGAGACTCACATGGTTTGCGGAAAATGCTACCAATGTAAAACCGGCAACTACCATGTTTGTCAGAACACCAAGATATTTGGAGTAGACACCGATGGTGTCTTTGCGGAATACGCAATAGTTCCAGCTCAAAATGCGTGGAAGAACCCGAAGGATATCCCTCCAGAATACGCGACACTTCAAGAGCCGTTGGGTAATGCCGTCGATACTGTTTTAGCCGGGCCAATTGCAGGTAAAACTGTTCTCATAACCGGTGCTGGGCCCTTAGGTCTTCTGGGTATAACGGTGGCAAAGGCAAGTGGAGCTTCTCTGGTAATAGTAAGCGAACCGAGCGAATTCAGAAGAGAGCTGGCTAAAAAGGTGGGTGCTGATGTGGTTATAAACCCCATGGAAGAGGATGTTGTTAAGGAAGTGAAAGACCTAACAGATGGCAATGGAGTTGACGTTTTTCTTGAATTCAGTGGTGCTCCAAAGGCCCTTGAGCAGGGGTTACGGGCGGTTACGCCTGCAGGAAGGGTTAGTCTTTTGGGTCTCTTCCCGAGGGAAGTTACATTCGACGTTAACAACCTCGTTATCTTCAAGGCACTGGAAGTTCATGGAATTACCGGAAGACACTTATGGCAAACTTGGTACACCGTCTCTAACCTCCTTAGAAGCGGAAAGCTCAATTTAGATCCAATAATAACGCACAAGTACAAGGGATTCGATAAGTTTGAAGAAGCTTTTGAGCTCATGCGTGCTGGAAAAACGGGCAAGGTTGTGTTCTTCCCCCACAAGCACTGACTCTTCTAACCCTTTATCTTCACCACCGCAATTTTTAAGTAAGTCTTGTGAGACTCTTTTCGGGGGGTTGATAATGGAATTAAGCTATCAAGAAAAATTAACTCTCATCAAGCTCAAGGATTTGAAAAAGGCGAAATTCGAAGATCTCGTTAAAGAAACTGGGCTTGACCAGGTAGCGGTGATGAGAGCTGTTCTATGGCTCCAGAGTAAGGGCCTTGCAAAGCTCCACGAAAGGCAGAAGACGATCGTAAGGATAACAGAGCTGGGAAGGAAATATGCAGAAATTGGACTTCCAGAGAGGAGAGCCTTGAAACTGCTTGTGGAGAGAGGCAAAGTTTCTCTTGATGAGTTAAAGGAAGTACTGAGTGAGGATGAGCTTAAGCCTATCGTTGGAATCTTAAGGAGAGAAGGATGGGCGAATGTCAGAAAGGAGGATGGAAAGCTCGTTCTTGAGGTTACCGAAAAGGGACAAGCAGCGATTTCTGAGGAGAGGCCCATTGACAAAGCATTAAAAATCCTTGCAGAAAAGGGAGAAGTTGATGCAAAGGAGCTAGAAGGTCTCGTCCCTGTTAAGGAACTGAAGAGCAGAAAGATTGGGGAAGAAGACACCAAGGCAGAGAGGGAAGTAGAAATCACTGAGGAAGGAATAAAACTCGCTGAAAGCGGTCTTGAGCTCAAGAAAGAGGTCTCAGTTTTAACTCCAGAGCTCATAAAGAGTGGGGAATGGAGAAAGGTTGAGTTCAAACGCTTTAACATTCAAGCCCCTGTGAGGAGAGTCTATCCCGGCAAAAAGCAGCCTTATAGGGTTTTTCTCGATAAGATAAGGAGAAAGCTTATAGAGATGGGCTTTATTGAAATGACTGCAGAGAGCTTAATAGAGACTCAGTTCTGGAATTTCGATGCTTTGTTCCAGCCGCAGAACCATCCAGCAAGAGACTGGACAGACACCTACCAGTTAAAGTATCCAAAATATGGCTCCCTTCCTGATGAGGAGCTTGTGGAGAAGGTTAAGGCTTCCCATGAGCACGGCTGGACAACGGGCTCGAGAGGATGGGGGTACAAGTGGGATCCAAGAATGGCAATGCTTTTAATGCCCAGAGCGCATGCAACAGCTCTAAGTGCAAGACAGCTTGGCAAAGGCGTTCAAATACCAGGTAAGTACTTCGCTATTCAAAGAGTTTTTAGGCCAGACGTTTTGGACAGAACACATCTAATAGAGTTCAACCAGGTGGACGGATTCGTTGTTGATGAGAGCTTAACATTCAAACACCTCCTCGGAATCCTGAAGAGGTTTGCAGTTGAAATCGCTGGGGCAAAGAAAGTAAAGTTCCTTCCAGATTATTACCCGTTTACAGAGCCGAGCGTTCAGATGAGCGCCTATCATGAAGAGCTCGGATGGGTAGAATTCGGGGGAGCGGGAATATTCAGAGAAGAGATGACAAAACCGCTTGGAATAGATGTACCAGTAATTGCATGGGGAATCGGTATTGACAGATTGGCCATGTTTAAGCTGGGAATAGACGACATAAGATACCTCTTCAGCTATGACCTGAAGTGGTTGAGAGAGGCTAAACTGGTGTGGTGATGAAAGATGCCGAAGTTCGATGTTGCCAAGCATGACTTGGAGAGATTAATTGGGAAAGAATTTACGATCGAAGAGTGGGAAGACTTATTCCTCTACGCGAAATGCGAGCTTGACGATGTGTGGGAAGAGAACGGTAAAATATACTTTAAAGCAGATGCCAAGGATACGAACAGGCCTGATTTATGGAGCGCCGAAGGAATAGCGAGACAGGTAAAATGGGCCCTTGGAATGGCGAAGGGTTTGCCGAGATATGAAATCGAAAAAAGTGACGTTGTCGTTTACGTAGATGAAAAGTTGAAGGACATAAGGCCCTATGGAGTATACGCCATAGTCGAGAACCTCAAGCTTGATGAGGAGGCACTGAGGCAGATAATCCAGCTTCAGGAGAAAATAGCACTCACCTTCGGAAGGAGAAGAAGGGAAGTTGCCATAGGAACGTTTGACTTTGACAAGATCAAGCCTCCCTTCTATTACAAGGCTGTTGAGCCAGATAAGATAAGATTTGTTCCGCTAAACAGCGACCGGGAAATGAGTGCTGATGAGATACTTGAGGAGCACGAAAAGGGAAGAGAGTATGGACACTTGATTAAAGGAAAGCCCTATTATCCATTGCTTGTTGACAGGGAAGGAAACGTTCTCTCGATGCCCCCGGTTATAAACTCTGAAACCCATGGAAAAGTTACAGAAGAGACTAGGAGCATCTTCATAGACATTACGGGATGGGACCTTAACAAGATTATGCTTGCTTTGAATGTAATTGTAACTGCTCTAGCCGAGCGTGGCGGAAAAATAAGAAGCGTCAAGGTAGTTTACAAGGATTTCGAGATAGAGTCTCCCGACTTAACCCCCAAGGAGTTCGAGGTTGATCTCAGCTACATCAAGAGACTTGCGGGAGTTGAGCTCAGCGATGAGGAAATAAAAGACCTTCTTGAGCGCATGATGTACGAAGTTGAAATCGTCGATGGAAAGGCAAAGCTGAAGTATCCAGCGTTCAGAGACGATATAATGCACGCAAGGGATGTTTTAGAGGATGTCCTTATTGCCTACGGCTACAACAACATTGTTCCTGAAGAGCCCAAGCTTGCCGTTCAAGGGAAAGGAAACGACTTTGTAGATTTCGAAAATGCTCTAAGGGACCTCATGGTAGGCTTTGGCCTTCAAGAGGTTATGACCTTCAATCTCACAAACAAGGAAGCACAGTTCGATAAGATGAACATCCCGGAAGAGGACATAGTGGAGATTGAGAATCCGATAAGCCAAAAATGGTCTGCGTTGAGAAAATGGCTCCTTCCAAGCCTGATGGAATTCCTAAGCCAGAATACCCACGAGGAATATCCTCAGAAGATCTTTGAGGTTGGTAAGGTGACCCTCATAGACGAAAGCAGAGAAACAAAGACCGTCAGCGAGAGCAAGCTTGCCGTTGCCCTTGCCCATCCAAAGGTGACCTTCACAGAAGCAAAGGAGATTCTTGACAGCCTGATGCGCCATCTTGGTGCTGAATACGAGATTAAAGAGATAGAACACGGCTCCTTCATTCCGGGTAGAGTGGGAGAGATAATAGTCAGTGGAAAGACCGTTGGGATAATAGGCGAAATACATCCACAGGTGCTTGAAAACTGGGGAATAGAAATGCCGGTAGCAGCTTTTGAGGTTTTCTTAAGGCCTTTCTATAAGGGAAGTTTTCTCTAATTTCTTCTTTTTTGACAATAAGAAAGAATTAAGAGAACCCTTCTTTTTGAAAAATTTCTTTGCAAATGTAAACATGATATCAAAGTTGATTAAGCACTCCATTGTCTCCACATCTATCTCAGCGATCATTTGTTCACCTCGATTTTTTTCTAGGGGGTGGAAATTTTAACCTTTTTCCTGTTTTTATTGTCAAACATTCAAAAATACTGTCCAATTAGTTCGGGCATATGGACACATTCACTTGATATTTGTAAAGACAAATGGGCGGACAATCCTTTTATAACCTTCCTCGAATTTCCACTCATGAGGATAGCTCTAAAAATTGCCTACGATGGGAGAAGGTTTTACGGCTTTCAAAGACAGCCTGGGCTGAAAACAGTCGAGGGTGAGATAATCAGAGTGCTAACTAAGCTTGGAATAATCAAAGATCCGAAAGATGCCGGTTTTAAGGGCGCCTCAAGGACTGATAGAGGAGTCTCCGCTTTTGGAAACGTCATCGCGTTTAACACTTCGAAACCCGAACTCACATATCCGAGAATTCTGAACCATCACCTGCATGATGTATGGGTTCTAGGAAGGGCGCGGGTTTCTGAGGATTTTCATCCGAGATTCTGGAGCAAGGGAAAAGTCTACAGATACTACCTCTTCGATGAAGGCTTTGACCTTGAGAAAATGCAATCCTGTGCCGAGATGTTTGTAGGTGTTCACGACTTCTCAAACTTTGCCCGGCTTGAAGGGAACAGAGACCCTATAAGAAAGATAGACCGGATTGAAATCTTCTCTAAGGGGAATGTAATCACAGTTGAAATCGAGGGAGAAAGCTTTCTCTGGGAAATGGTGAGAAGGATTGTAACGGCTCTTAGGCTTTGCGGCTTGGGTGTTTTATCAAGGGAGGAAGTGAGGAGAATGCTAAACGAAAAAGTTAATAAAAAGCTTCCTCCTGCTTCCCCAGAAAACCTTGTCCTGTGGGAGGTCAAGTACGACAGCATATCTTTTGAAAAAGACCCTTATGCAGTTGAAAAGGCAAAAAAAGAGTTCTTCAAAAGGTTTACACAGCACCTGATAACAGCAAGAATTTTTGAGGACTGGTTCACTTCTTTATAGCCCTCTCAAGCTCCTTATCATAATATTTTCCGTAGTACTGCTTCAGGGCTTTTTGCCTCTCTATGAAGTGCGTGAAGAGCAAGGGGTCTTCATCCTTCACGTCAACTATGACAGCACCGCTTCCACCTTTGGGCCTCAGTGCCCTTCCTATCGTCTGAATTGTCATTATGTCGCTCTTTCCTCCGCCGGCCAGTATTATCGCTGAGATCTCTGGAATATCTACGCCCTCCTTCAGAAGTGTTGATACCAAAACCTTAATCTCGCCATTTTTGAATTTTTCAAGAATCTCCCACCTGTTTGGACTCTTGGAGCTCAAAAACTCGGCATTTATGCCCCTCTGTTTGAGCATTTCTACAAGGATTTTTCCGTGCTCGATTCTCTTGACGTCTATTAGAACCCGGTGGCCTTGTTTCGCAAGCTTATATGCGGTCTCAACTATTGCCTTGTTTCTCTCTTCGTTTTCCATAATTATTTCTTCATAAAGCTCCTTGTAGCGCTCCGCCAGCGGTGGCATAGATGATTCATATTCAATTATTCTAAACTTTGGCTTTGCGAGGAACTTTTCTTTTATCAAATCCTCGGCCTTAACTTCGTAGATTATTGGGCCTATTACGCCCTCTATCTTCAACTCCTCTCCCCTAATTCTCCTCCACGGAGTTGCGGAGAGACCAAACCTAAACCTCTGTGGAAGGCTTATTCCGAGTTCATAAAACTTTTCTGCAGCGGACGTTCTGTGGCATTCATCAAACACAACTACTGCATATGGAAGCTGGAGCTTATCAACTCCTCTGGAGAGGAGAGTTTGTATCATAGCTACTGTTACGGGCTTTTCTATCCAGTTGTTGTCCCCTATAATCCCAGCCTCAACTCCAAGAACCTTTTCTATGTTTTCGGCCCATTGATAAAGAAGCTCTTTGGTATGCACAACAATGAGGGATGATATGTTAAGTTCATAAATAATTCTCAGCCCTATTATTGTTTTTCCACTCCCCACGGGCAACGCTAAGACGCCCATACCTGCTTTTAGTGCTTTTTTAACAGCTTTTTCCTGATACTTTCTCAGCTTGTATTCTTCATTCCATGTCGCGTTTATCTCTACTCCTTCAATTTTTCTTTCATCAATTACTCTAACCCTGTATCCTTTTGAGTTTAGAAGTTGCTTTACGCGGGGAAGTAAACCTACAGGGAAAGATTTTGTATGGGGGTCATACAGGCTCTCAGGCTTTTCCCATTTGCCGAAACTTTTTCGGTAAGTTAACTCATCATATACCATAAAGTATACTTTGGGATCGGCTTTTTCAATATACACCAGTGCGGATTTATCCGGGATTCTCAATACTACAGTCTTCATGGTAATTCAAAAGAAATTTTTGGAGTTTCCCCTTTATAGCTCTTTCTATTTCATTCCGAAAAATATTCAATAGGAAACAAGAGCAGGTGAATGTGTCCAAAAAGTTTATCACAGCACGGGAGGATTTTGAGTGGGTGGTGTTATGATACGTGAGATATTAAACCAATTTCAGGACGAGCTCATTGTCGTTGATAAACCTGTTAGCAAGAAGTTTGAGATAACAAACTATCTCCTCCAGCATAAAACGAGACCAATTCTGTTTAAAGATGTCGATGGATGGGAAGTTGCCGGGAACATATGGAGTACGAGAGAAAGAATAGCGAAGTATCTTGGCATAAAAAAGGAGGAAATTCTTCACTTCATGATGAGAGCGATGGACAATCCCAAGCCCTATAAAGTGGCAAAAGACGCAGAATTTTTTAAGAACTCTACGAGGGACTTTTCCCTCGAAGAACTGCCAGTTCCTCAATACTTTCCAAAGGATGGGGGGCAGTACTTTACCTCGGCAATCTACATAGCAAAGGACGAGAGCGGTTTTGTCAACCTCTCCTATCACAGGACAATGGTGAGAGATGAAAAAACCGGAACTGTCAGATTAGTCCCCAGGCATTTGTATGCAATGTGGAAAGATAAAGCCGAACACGGTGAAGAGCTTGATGTCAGGATAATCGTCGGCAATCCAATTCATATCCTCCTAGCGGCAGCAACAAGTCCACCCTACGGGGTCAGCGAGCTCAACGTTGCATCATCCATGAGCGAGATGGCATTTGGAAAGCCCTTGGAAGTTGTAGACCTCAATGGAATTCCCGTTCCGGTTGAGAGTGAATTCGTCTTTGAGGCAAAAATTCTGCCAGAACTTGACAAGGAGGGGCCATTTGTTGACATAACCGGGACATATGACATCGTAAGGGAGCAGCCCATTGTGGTTTTTGAGAAGATGTACCACGTTGAAAATCCGATTTTCCACGCACTGCTTTCCAGCGGATATGAGCACTACATGCTCATGGGACTTCCCAAGGAGCCCCAGATATACAAGAGCGTTAAGCAGGTAGTCCCAAAGGTTCACGGCGTAAGGCTGACAGAAGGGGGCTGCATGTGGCTCCACGCAGTTGTAAGTATAACAAAGCAGCACGATGGAGATGGGAAAAATGCCATTTTGGCGGCTTTTACAGGGCATCCAAGCCTGAAGCACGTGGTTGTTGTTGATGATGACATCAATATCTACGACGACAGGGAAGTTGAATGGGCAATAGCCACGAGATTCCAAGCCGATAAAGACCTGGTAATAATCCCAAACGCAAGGGGAAGCTCTCTAGACCCATCAGGAGAAAAGGGCTTTACCGCAAAGATGGGTATAGACGCTACCAAGCCCCTGGGCAGAAAAGATGAGTTTGAAAGGGCAAGGCTTTGAGCTTCTAATATTCTTTCTTTTTTGAAAACCTGATGGCAGAAGAAAAAAAGACAAGAAAAGGAGTTCACTCCTTCATTGGCAGGCCGTGGTCGAAGGAGTAGTAAACCTTCTGGAACTGCTTTCTGAACTCGAATACTTCCTTCTCAACTTTCTTTGGATCCTCTTTGTCAATGAGGACTCTTCTTATGAACCTTGCTACTTCCTTCATGTCGTCTTCTAGCATTCCAACTCTCGTCATCTCCTGCACACCGATTCTCAGACCGCTTGGGGTGTTGACTTTCTCAAGTGGATCCCATGGAAGGAGGTTCTTGTTGAGGATTATTCCGGCTTCTTCTAACAGTGGAGCAGCCCATCCTCCTCCAGCCTCGTGGAGCTCGCTAACGTCGACGATAACCTGGTGGCTCTCGGTATAGCCTTTGTCCTCTCCAATGACCTTGAATCCTTCCTCTGCAAGGGCCTCAGCGAGAGCTTTGGCGTTCTTTACGATCTGCTCGGCATAGGCTTTACCGAACTCAAGCATCTCTGCAGCGGTGATAACTTTTCCGGCCATGTGGTGTAAGTGGTGGTTGCTCAAAACACCCGGGAAGATTGCCCACTGCAGTTTTGCTGTGTCTTCCCCAAGGTCCTTGTAGAGTATTACACCACCTTGTGGCCCGGGGAAGGTCTTGTGTGTTGAAGCGGTTATGACGTCTGCTCCCTCTCTAAGTGGGTCTTGGAACTTTCCTCCAGCTATCAGTCCCAAGACGTGGGCCGCATCATACATTACATATGCCCCAACTTCCTTAGCCACCGGAGCGAGCTCCTTGACTGGGTGTGGGAATGGGAACAATGAACCACCAAAGACGACTATCTTGGGCTCGAGCTCTCTAATCATCTGGGCGGCTTTGTCGACATCGATGTTGAATTCATCGTTATCAAATGGCCATGTGTGAACTTCTAACCCTCTCATACCGGCAGCTCCAAAGGGCATGTGGCTTATGTGTCCGCCGTGAGATGTGTGAAGAACGATAGCCTTATCTCCGGGATTTGTTAGGCCAAAGAACACTGCCTGGTTTGCGTTAGTTCCGGATATTGGTCTAAGGTCGGCAAAATCGCTACCGAAGAGCTTACAGAAGAGGTCAACTCCTATGAGTTCGACTTCATCGACGTACTTACATCCTTGGTAGTACCTTTGTCTTGGCCACCCTTCGGCGTATTTGTGCATAAAACCACTTGCCACAGCCCTTGTAACGCTTGGAGAAGTTATATTTTCACTTGCAATCAGGTTTATTGTGGAGCTTCTCCACTTTTCGTGTCCCTCAATAAATTCCAAAACTTTGTCTCTATACATCTGGTAGCTCATAGTATCACCCCAGTACTTTGTTGCATGTGATATTTTACATCCATGTAATTTAAATCTTGCCGTTAGAATATCTTTAAAAGTTTCAAAGGAGAAGTAAAAACCGATGCCCTATGATAGAGGAGGCAGCAAAATTAATAGCTCATTCCCGCTTTTTGATAGCTTTCACAGGCGCTGGAATAAGTGCCGAAAGCAGAATACCAACTTTTAGAGACAGGGGCGGCCTATGGGAAAACTACAGAGTGGAGGAAGTAGCAACCCCGGAGGCTTTTAAACGGAATCCGCGACTGGTGTGGGAATTCTACAAGATGAGGATGAAGCGTATGAAGGAAGCAAAGCCCAACAAGGCCCATCTGGCGCTGGCAGAGCTTGAGAGAATGGGGCTTTTAAAAGCGGTCATAACCCAAAACATTGACAATCTCCACAGAGAAGCTGGAAACAAAAATGTTATAGAGCTCCATGGGAATATTTATAGAGTTAAATGCACCGGCTGTGCTTATACTGAGAACCTTCTTGAATCGGGAAGGATTGAGGAGTTCTTGAAAGAGGAGGACTTACCCAAATGCCCGGAGTGCGGTTCCCTCTTAAGGCCCGATGTTGTCTGGTTTGGGGAGCCTCTTCCTCAAGAAGCCCTTCAAAAAGCCTTTAAGCTTGCCGAAAGGGCTGACGTTTGTCTGGTTATCGGAACGAGTGGCCAGGTGTTTCCAGCGGCGTATATCCCCTATATCGTAAAGGATAACAAAGGGTATGTGATAGAGATAAACGTAAAGGAGAGCGGTATAACCCCAATAGCGGACATATTCCTAAAGGGGCCTGCCGGAGAAGTTATGGAGACTCTTTTGGCAAAGGTTAAGAGATGCCTGAAAGACAAAGGGTGTTAAGGGTGGTGTTATGATACTCGTAATAGGCTTTGAGCAGGAGGGGGTCTCTAGAGTAAAAAATGCTCTCAGCGAGTTCGATGTTTATGAAGTCCCAGAATACTGCAGGGACTGGATAGTTGAGGAAGTTGTGGCAAAGGCACCTACCTTTGAGGGAAGCGGCAACTGGCACTGGAAAAAGTTCCTCATAATGCACGACCTCTCAAATGAGGAGGTAACGAGGGTCATTAAGGTGGTTCGCTCTCAGGGAATCAGTCCAATTTTCGCAACCACAACGCCTACCTCCCTAACGTGGAAGCTTGAAGACCTTCTCAATGAGCTCATTAGGGAGGATGAGTACTTTAGAAAGTTGAGAGAAGAAAAACAAAAGATGAAGTCCTTCTATCTCGATATAGGGAAAAGTTAAATACCTTTGTCTTTTTATTTAAGTTTGGGGATTGGGATGGTAAGCGTTGTGTTTTTTGACCTTGATGATACTCTTGTGGATACCTCTCGTTTAGCCGAGCTTGCTAGAAAAAATGCCATAGAGAACATGATCCAGCACGGAATGCCCGTTGATTTTGATACTGCTTATAACGAACTTTTGGAGCTCATAAATGAATACGGGAGCAATTTTCCTCATCACTTTGATTACCTTCTCAGGAGGCTTGATTTGGGATACAACCCAAAATGGGTGGCTGCCGGGGTTATAGCATATCACAACACCAAATTTGCCCATATAAGGGAAGTTAAAAACGCGAGAAAAACCCTCATCAAACTAAGAGAGATGGGATATCGGCTGGGTATAATCACAGATGGTGATCCAATAAAGCAGTGGGAAAAGGTTCTAAGGCTTGATTTAGATGACTTCTTTGAGCATGTAGTGGTTTCGGACTTTGAGGGCGTGAAAAAGCCGCACCCGAAGATATACCAGAAAGCCTTAAAGATATTTAAAGTGGCTCCGGAAGAGGCTGTAATGGTTGGAGATAGACTTTATTCGGACATCTATGGGGCGAAGAGAGTAGGGATGCACACGGTATGGTTCCGGTATGGGAAATATGCAGATAGGGATCTCGAATATGAGGAGTACGCAGACTTCAAAATCAATGACATCTTAGAACTTCCGGAAATTTTGGAGGGGCTTAAGGATGGTTCAAATAAGGAAGTTCATGCTGATAGATGAGGCATACAAATCAAGAATACTCCGCGGGGAAAAGACCACCACAATCAGATTTGGAGAGTACGAAGCCAAACCGGGAAGCGAGGTCTATCTCGTAATAACACCAAGCGACACCGCCGTTGCAAAGGTAAGGATAACAAATGTGGAGAGGAAAAAAGTTAAGGAGCTCACAAACCAAGACGCAAAAAAAGATGGCTTCAAAGACGTCAAAGAACTGGTAAAAGCGTTGAACAAAATATACGGAGAGCTCCACGGAGAGGATGAAGTGACAGTAATTGAGTTTGAGGTTGTGGAGAAGTTCGAGAGCGGAATTCCTCTGAAGTGGCTCAAAGGGCTGAACTACAGAAATCCAGAGGAGATAGCAAAACTTTACATAGAAAACAACTTAAAAGATTCTCCCGACGTGGATTTGATAATTAGGAAAGTTTATTCCGAGGGGTTAAAAGAGGCCGTAAGAAGGTATGGGCCAAAAAGAGTAAGAGATGCCCTTTTGAAGGCATATCATAAACTTTATGCAGACGGAAAGATTTAAAGAGGAAGCTCGGTTGTCTCTTTGTGTATCTTCAACACAACCATTGTATGCGTCGCGACAACGCCCTCTATCTCTCCAATTCTATCGAGAAAGTCGTTGAGCTCTTCGCTGCTCCTTGTTCTTATCTTGAGTATCATATCGTAGTCGCCCGTAGTTTCATAAATTTCCACTATTTCTGGATATTTAATGAGCTTCTCGGCAACGTCACTATATTTTCCGGCTTTTGCCTTTATCAGTATGAAAGCCAGCAGGTGAAAACCAAGGGACTCTGGATCGGGGATAATCGTGAATTTCTTTATTATTCCCCTTTCCTTAAGCTTTTTAATCCTCTCATAGACAGTTGACTCTGCAAGTCCTACCTGTTTGGATATCTCTCTTAAGGGAGTACGGCTGTTTTTTTGGAGTACCTTTAAGATTTCCTTGTCAATTTCATCCAAAAATCCTTTCATACTCTCACCGCCCTAAAATTTTTCGGGATAATATATAAAGTTGATGATGCATCCACACCATAGATTTATAAAAACTCTCTATATACCTCTAATGGGCTAGAGAAGGAGAGGTGAGTAGAGATGCCAACAAACGTAACAGCAGAATATCTAGCGGCGGAAGAGGAATACAGACAGGCTAAAACGATACCCGAAAAAATAAGGGCCTTGGAAAAAATGTATGCTACAGTACCGAAGCACAAGGGAACAGAGAAGCTCAGGCTTCAAATAAAGAGAAAGATATCAGAGCTGAGAAAAGAACTGGAAAAACAGCAGAGCCAGCGAAAAGGGGGAGGCTATTCATTTAGCGTTAAAAAAGAAGGAGCTGCCCAGATAGTTCTTGCGGGTTTGCCAAATGTTGGGAAATCCTCACTTCTTAAAGTCCTCACGGACGTTGATGTTGACGTCGCTGATTACGCTTTCACGACTGTTGAACCAATTCCGGGCATGATGAAGTATAAGGACGTCCAGATTCAACTCGTGGAGGTACCGGGGTTAGTAGAGGGGGCTGCATTGGGCAAAGGTATGGGAACACAGCTTTTGAGCGTTATAAGAAATGCCGATGCAATAGCCATTGTCGTTGATCTTTCCCAAGACCCAATAAAGCAGATGGAGATACTGTTGAGGGAATTTGAGCGTGCTGGAATAAAAATAAACAAAAGGAAGCCAAAAGTTGAAGTAAAGAGAATGCCAATGGGTGGAATTGTAATCAACGGGCAGGACTTGATTCAGGGGGATATAAGTGAAGTCATGAAAATGCTTAGGGAGGAAGGCATTCACAGTGCTGAGATTACAGTAAAAGAACCTGTCACTCTTGAAGAATTCTCAGATGCCCTCGATGAGAGCATTGTATGGAGGAAGGCCATAATTATTGCCAACAAAGGCGATGCGCCGGGAAGCAAAGAGAACTATGAAAAGCTCGTTGAGGCTTATGGGGATAGGTTTAAAATAGTGCCCGTTTCGGCAGAAAAGAAGGCAAACCTTGAAGCCCTTAAAGAAGCTCTTTATGATCTCGCTGGCATAATTAGAGTCTTCACAAAGTCGCCGGGTGAAGAGCCAGCTTATCCACCCATAGCCCTCAAAAAAGGTGCAACCGTTCTTGATGTGGCGGAGAGAGTTCACAAAGACCTAGCAAAGAACTTTAAATACGCAAGGGTGTGGGGAAAGAGTGCAAAGTTCCCGGGGCAGAGAGTCGGTGCAGATCACGTTCTTGAAGATGGGGACATAGTTGAGATTCACGCAAGATAATCAGCCAACTTCCTTTTTTTGATGCAAAGCCCTGGCGCACCACTATGCTTAAGGGCTTTTTCGTAGGCTACTTTGGATGTTACTGCGTCTTCTATAGTCAAACCGACGCAAAAGAGTTATTTCGTGGTCGTTTTCTCTTCTTTTTTATAAATATTCGTTTTGATCACAAAATATCAATAAAGTCCCCTTTATAACCATGGGTTCAGCATTTTTGTATTTAAACAAAATGTTTAAATAGTTTACATGTGTAAACTTTTATGCTCAAAAAATGCTCATGGGTGATAAAATGCGTCCATTGGATTTATATGAGAAAGACGCTTCTAAGAAAGTTACTATATATTTTGAGGGCAAAGCTCTGGAAGCTTATGAAGGGGAAAAACTTCCGGTGGCACTGCTTGCAAACGGTATTTACTGGATAACGACCAGCCTTCAGGGAAGAAAAAGAGGTGCATTTACCTTTGGGCCGCTGCCGGTTGTTATAAATGGTGTCAAAAACATGGATGGGAGAAAAACCCTCGTTAAGGACGGTATGAGAATAGAGCGGCAGAACTACGGCGAATTCCAAGAGGCTGTGGAGATAGATGGGAGTAAAGAGGTTCTTAGGGAAGTGGTTGACGTTGTTGTAATCGGTGGCGGGCCAGCTGGAATCGGTGCTACTTTAGAGCTCCAGGAGCATCTGACAGTTGCCCTAATAGAAGAGAAGGGATGGCTTGGAGGTTTAATGTTCCTAAAGAGCATCCAGCAGGAAGGGTTTGAGAAAGAACCTAAGAAAGTCATCAAGGAGCTGACTTCCCAATTCAACGAGAACGTTAAAGTCTTTACCGGCACAATAGCTCTTGGGGTTTTTGACGAAGGGGAATACTTCTTGGTTCCTGCAGTTAAGAAAGACCAGCTAATAGAGATCATGGCAAAAAGGGTTGTGCTGGCTACAGGGGCTGTGGAGAACATACTTCTCTTTGAGAACAACGAGTTCCCGGGTGTCTTTAGACTTGACTTCGCCCTTGAGGTCGTCAACAAGTGGGGAGTTGCACCGGGCAAGAGGGTTGCTGTCGTTGGAAGAAAGCCCGAAAGAATAATACCGGAGCTCGAAAAATGGGGCATTGAATACATCGTAGTGCCGAACCCAAAGCGCGTTGAGGGAGAAGAGAAAGTTGAGAGGCTTATAGACACTAACGGCAATGTGTATGAGGTTGACGCTGTTATTGTGAGCGATTACCGCTTGCCTGACATAAACCCAATCACTCAACCGGGGGGGAAGCTCAGGTTCAAATGGGGCTACTATGTTCCGGTTCTTGATGAACAGAACTGCATAAGGGAGGGAATATATGTAGCTGGAAGTGCAACGGGAATAAAACCTCACTACGCAAACTATCTGGAGGGCAGACTTGTAGGGGCGTACATCCTGAAGGAGTTTGGCCATGATGTCACCCCCGCCGTTTACAGAGAAAAGCTTGAGGAGTATGAGCCCGAATCAATGCCCATGCAGAGAATAGAGTTCAAGGACATGAATCTAGAGGACGTGCAGATATGTGGCTGTGACGTTAATTTAAAGAAAGTTGATGACGTGGTAAAGAAGGGAATAACGGATCTGCAGATTGTGAAGCGCCTCACTCACCTGGCAATGGGCTTCTGTCAGGGAAGGTTTTGCCTGTTCAACGGTGCACTTCTTGTTAGCCAGAGAACTGGAGTTGACATGGCAAAGATAGACCTTCCAGTTGCAAGACCTCCGCTTAAGAATGTTAGAGTGAAATCTCTTGCCAGAA
Source organism: Thermococcus sp. 101 C5 (assembly GCF_009372125.1). Classification (NCBI taxonomy): domain Archaea; kingdom Methanobacteriati; phylum Methanobacteriota; class Thermococci; order Thermococcales; family Thermococcaceae; genus Thermococcus; species Thermococcus sp. 101 C5. Next base: position 14,478 of record NZ_WHIZ01000019.1, on the reverse strand, counting down.
GGGAGTGATAGTATGAAAGGGGATATTGTTATCATCGGTGGAGGAATAACTGGCATTGCTTTGGCTCATGAGCTGGCCAGAAGAGGAGAAGACGTAGTGGTTCTCGAAAAGAGGTTCATAGGTTCAGGATCTACCTTTAGGTGTGGAACTGGAATCAGACAGCAGTTTGGTGATGAGGCAAACGTCCAAGTTATGAAACGCTCTGTGGAGCTGTGGAAAAAGTACAGCGAAGAATACGGATTCCCATTTAAGCAGACAGGTTATCTTTTCTTACTCTACAGTGAAGAAGAGATCAACCAATTCAAAGAGAACATCTCAATTCAAAATCGCTTTGGCGTCCCTACGAAACTCATAACCCCCGAAGAAGCAAAAGAGATAGTACCTCTTTTGGATGTAAGTGAAGTTATGGCGGCTTCATGGAACCCAACCGACGGAAAAGCTGACCCGTTCCATGCAACGACAGCTTTTGCCCTACATGCCCAGGAGATGGGAGCGAGAATATACGAATACACCGAAGTCAAAGACCTAATTATAGAAAAAGGCGAAATTAAGGGAGTAAAGACCAACAAAGGGACTATAAAAACGGGAATAGTCGTCAACGCGACCAATGCGTGGGCCAAGCTCATCAATGCAATGGCCAAGGTACCCATACGTATTCCCATAGAGCCCTACAAACACCAGGCGATAATAACTCAGCCGATAAAGAGGGATACAATAAACCCGATGGTGATTTCTTTCAAATATGAAGACTCTTACTTAACTCAAACTGACCACGGTGGAATAATTGGAGGAGTGGGCTACGAGGTGGGCCCAACTTACGATTTAAGCCCGTCTTATACATTCCTGCGTGAAGTTACAACCTACCTCTCGAAGATAGTTCCTGCAATTAGAGAGCTGTTGATCTTGAGAACATGGGCGGGTTACTATGCAAAGACTCCGGACAGCAACCCCGCAATTGGCAGGATAAATGAAATAGATGAATATTACATTGCGGCTGGTTTCAGTGGACACGGCTTCATGATGGCTCCAGCAGTTGCGGAAATGCTCTCGGATTTGATAACAAAAGGAAAGAGCAAGCTTCCGATTGAATGGTATGACCCTTACCGCTTTGAACGTGGAGAGCTTAGACAAAAAGCTTTGCAAATGGGTTGATTTCTCTACTCTATGTTTTTATTTTTGTTTTCTTTAACCAAAGGTGTATAACTTTTTTATGAAAAAATCTTCATAAATTGCTGTACTTTAGTTTACATCGGTGAAACTTTATGCGATTTACTGAACATCCTATTCTGGATTTCGAAAGAGTCCGCGGAAGAGAAGTCACAATTTATTTCGAAGGAAAGCCAATAAAGGCATATGAGGGCGAAACGATTGCAACGGCACTTCATGCTGCAGGCATAAGGATTTTTCAGCATTCCACAAAGAAACACAGGCCGAGAGGACTTTTCTGTGCAATTGGAAAGTGCTCCTCTTGCTTAATGAAGGTAAACGGCATCCCAAACGTAAGAACCTGTATAACACTTGTTGAAGAGGGCATGCAGATAGAGAGGCAGGATGAAAAGCCGGTTTTACCCAAGACGTCCAAGCCGCCTAAATGGAAGGAGCCTCCGAGGATTGAAGCGGATGTTGTCGTCATAGGAGGAGGACCAGCAGGAATGATGGCCGCTATAAACGCAAGCGATGCTGGGGCAAAGGTTGTTCTTTTGGATGAAAATCCAATGCTTGGAGGACAGCTGGTTAAGCAGACTCACAAGTTCTTCGGAAAGAGAGAGCAGTTTGCTGGAGTTAGAGGAATAAAGATAGCTGAAATATTGAGCGAAGAGCTCAAAAAGAGGGATATAGAGGTTTTCTTGGAGACTTCTGCGATAATGCTCCTCCAAGATGGAGACGAGAAGCTCGTGGTTGGAGTTAGAAAGAACAAAGAGCTGGTAGAATTCAAAGGAAAGACCGTTGTTGTCGCAACAGGAGCAATGGAAAGGATGATCCCCTTTGAGAACAACGATTTGCCCGGAGTTTATGGAGCTGGGGCGATTCAAACACTAATGAACACCTATGGGGTAAAACCGGGAGACAGGGTTTTAATAGTGGGGGCTGGCAACGTCGGGCTAATTCTGGCTTACCAGCTGTATCAAGCAGGAGTGAAAGTTGAAGCAATAGTGGAGGCAATGCCGAAGATAGGGGGCTATTTCGTTCATGCAGCTAAGGTTAGAAGGCTCGGTATTCCTATACTGACTAGACACACAATTTTACGGGCAGAGGGCAAAGAAAAAGTTGAAAGAGCAGTTGTTGCCCAGCTCGATGAGAACTGGAACGTTGTTCCGGGAAGTGAAAAAGTTTTCGAAGTTGACGTGATAGCTTTGGCCGTTGGATTGAGACCAAGTATAGAGCTTCTCCACCAAATTGGGTGCCAGATAAAGTACGTCCCGGAGCTTGGAGGGCATGTTGTAATCAGAGACTCAAGGATGGAGACGACAATAAAGGGAATTTTTGTTGCAGGTGATTCTGCAGAAATTGAGGAGGCTACCACAGCTATGCTTGAGGGGAAGATAGCCGGGATAAGTGCCGCTTTAGCTGCTGGAGTGGCTTCTCCAGGATGGCTTAAGGAAGTAGAAAAAACCCAGAGGGAGCTTGAAGAATTCAGGAGCGGGCCCTTCGGAAGAAAGGTTCTTGAAGGGCTTAAGAAGGTGGTGGTAGAATGAACGAGATTCCCCACTACTTAAGGGAAGGTTACCTGACTGTTGAAGAGCTGAAGAAGTATATTGGTCTGCCAAGCGAAGAAAGGCTGAGACAAAGACCGGTGGCTGTTCCAGAGTGCCCTCAGGAAATCCCGTGTACGCCGTGTAAGGAGGTATGCCCCACCAATGCTGTTCTTATGGAGCATCCAAATGCTGTCCCCCTTGTGGACTATGAAAAGTGCATTGGCTGTTCTCTCTGCGTGCAGATTTGTCCCGGACTGGCATTCTTCATGGTGCACTACATCGGAGATAAAGCTAGAGTGACAATGCCCCACGAAGTTCTTCCGGTTCCAGAGGTTGGTGAAGAGGTAATTCTGCTCAATAGGGTTGGTGAAGAGGTTGGAACGGGCAAAGTGGTCACGGTAATTCCAAGGGAAAAGAGCAAGGGTGATACGCCGATAATAACCGTGGAGATGCCAGTTGAATTAGCATGGGAGGTTAGAGCCGTTAAGGTGGTGAGAGAATGAGTGAAAGAGGCGAGAAGATAATATGCAGATGCAACGAGGTAACCGTTGAGGAAATTGAGGCACTTATTGAGCAGGGAATTACGGATATAGAGATGATAAAGCGCCTTTTGAGGATTGGTATGGGGCCTTGTCAGGGAAGAACATGCATTCCAATGGTGATAAGCATAATAGCAAGGAAAACCGGAAAGAGCCCGGACGAGATAAAACTTCCCGCAACGAGGATTCCGGTTAGACCAGTCCCAATAGGAGTTCTGGTAGGTGAGATGGATGAAGAGTAAAGCGGATGTAGTTGTCATAGGCGGAGGAAGTACGGGGACTTCTATAGCATACCATCTGGCAAAGCTCGGTGCAGATGTTGTTCTCGTTGAGAAGGGCTATCTTGGAAATGGCTCAACTTTTAGGTGCGCCACTGGAATCAGACAGCAATTTACCGATGAAGCAAACATAAAGCTCATGAAGTATAACATTGAAAGATGGAAAAAGCTCAGCGAAGAGCTTGGATACGATATAAACTTCAAGCAGACCGGCTATCTTTTCCTCGCAACAACTGAGGAGGAAGTTGAAGCGTTTAAGCAAAACATCAAGCTCCACAACAAGTTTGGTGCTCCAACAAGGCTTATAACACCGGAAGAAGCTAAGGAGATAGTACCTCTTTTGAATGCGGATGAGTTCTTAGCTGGTCAGTGGAACCCAACGGATGGGAAGGCAAATCCCTTCAAGACAGTCTTTGCCTTTGCAAGGAAAGCCAAAGAGCTCGGGGCGGAGATCTGTGAGTATACGGAAGTAACTGACATTATAGTGGAAAACAACGAAGTCAAAGGGGTGAAAACAAACAGGGGGACCATAAAAACTGACGTTGTTGTTAACGCTGCAAACGCTTGGGCACCGATAATAAACGAGATGGCTGGGTTGGATAGGGAGTTTATCCCAATAAAGCCTTATAAGCACCAGCTTGTCAAAACCGAGCCTATTAAGGAGGGACAGATAGAGCCCCTTGTTTGTCCGCCGGCATGGAACGATTCCTACGTAATTCAGGACGGAGAAGATGGGGGAATCCTTTGCGGAACGGGCTTAGAATACGGGCCAACTTACGACATGACGCCCACTTATGATTTCTTGAGGGAAGTGCTCAAATGGGCAACGAGAATAATCCCGGCACTGAAATACGTCCACGTACTAAGGCAGTGGGCTGGTTTCTATGCAAAGACTCCAGACAGCAACCCCGCAATTGGGAAGATCAACTACATAGATGGGTTTTATATTGCGGCTGGTTTCAGCGGACACGGCTTCATGATGGCTCCGGGAGTTGGAGAAGCAATAGCAGAGCTGATTGTCAAAGGAAAAACTCATGTACCGCTTGACTGGGAATGGTATGACCCACACCGCTTTGAGAGGGGAGAGCTCAGAAGCACAGCTTTCCAGATAGGGTGACCTTTTCTTCTTTTCTCTGCCTATTCTAATGAAAAGCTTTTTAACCCCTAATCTTTGAATGTGAGTGAAAGCAAAAATTTAAATAATGCTTTACTAATCGGCCATTAGTTGGGCTTTTCACGTTCACAAATTAGGGAGGGGTTAAGAATGGCAAGAAACAAACCGTTGGCAAAGAAGCTCCGTTTGGCAAAGGCAGCTAAGCAAAATAGGAGAGTTCCTGTTTGGGTTATTGTGAAAACCAACAGGAAGGTTTTGACTCACCCCAAGAGAAGATACTGGAGGAGAACCAAGCTTAAGGAGTGATGTGAGATGGCGGAAGAGAGAATTTACGTTGTTCCTATTAGAAAGGTCAAGAAGCTTGTTCCAAGATGGAAGAGAGCTCCAAGAGCCGCTCGCTTTGTTAGAGAGTTCATAGCCAGGCACACAAAGGCAGATGAGGTCATAATAGGTACAGACGTTAACGAAAAGATCTGGGAAAGAGGCATTGAGAAGCCACCAAGCAAGCTCCGCGTCAAGGTAACCATCGAAGAGAGGGAAGGCGTCAAGGTGGCTGAAGTTCACCTTGCCTGATTCCTAATTTTTTCCAATGAGGGAAAACCGAGGTGTGGAAATGCACATTGAAAGACTTGACTTTGAAAACTCACCATATCTTGGGGTATTCGGCTTGGCTACTGATAAGTTTGCCCTAGTTAGAGAAGGGCTTTCAGAGAAGAAGCTTGATGTCCTCAGGGAAGTTTTAAAGGTTCCTGTTATTGAAACCAGCATAATGAAGTCCAGGATAGTTGGAATTTTCGCTGCCGCAAACTCAAATGCTATTGTAGTCCCCTATTACATCTGGGACTCCGAACTTGAGCACATTAAAACTTCCCTAGAAGAGAACGGGCTGGATGTTAGAGTTGAACCCGTTTTGAGCAAGCTTACTGCCTTTGGAAACCTTATACTTGTGAACGATAAAGCTGCTTTGATAAGCTCGAAGTTTACGAGGGAAGAAGCAAAGCAGTTTGAAGATATCTTTGATGTCGAAGTTGAGAGGGGCATAATAGCTAGCTACCACGCCGTTGGGAGCGTCGGGGTTGTTACGAACAAAGGCGGTCTTGTTCACCCCGAGGCAACTGACGAAGAACTTGAATGGCTTAGAGACCTATTTAAGGTTGATATTTATGTTGGAACCGCTAACATGGGTGTCCCCTTTGTGGGTTCATGCATGATTGCAAATTCCTTTGGTGTTGTAGTTGGCCACCTTACAACGGGTCCTGAGATTGTTAAGATTGAAGAAGCGTTAGGGTTTTTGGGGTGAGGGACAATGGAAGTTAAGGTGTTCAGAGTTAATGGAATCTTCGAAAAGAACGGAAAGAAGTTCAAGTTTACCAAGGAGTACAGGGCTCTAAAGCCAGAAGACGTCAAAGAGCTCGTCCTTTCAGAAATCGGAAGCAAGCACCGCGTTAAGAGGTCAAAAATATACATACAGGGCATTGAAGAGATAAAGCCGGAAGAAGCTGAGGACATAGTGGTTAGAAGACTCAGCCTGGAACTCGCTTGATATTTTATCTTTTTTAACCAACACCCTTAAAAACTTCTTCAGTTACTCTTTTTTGGTGATGGGAATGGAAAACAGGGAACAACTTGAGAGGCTGGCTTATGAGTATCAGCTTTTACAGGCCCAGGCAGAGCTTTTAGCTCAGAACCTTGAACTTTTAACCCTTGGGAGGAACGAGTTTCAGGCAGTGAAGGAAACCCTTGAGAGCTTAAAGAACGTTGAAGAAGAGAATCCTGAAATCTTAGTTCCAATAGGGGCTGGTTCGTTCTTAAAGGGAAGGATAGAAGACAAGCACAATGCCATAGTTAGCGTTGGTTCCGGTTATGCGATTGAGAAGAGCTTGGATGAAGCCATAGCTTACCTTGATGAAAGAATTAAAGAATACGAAAGTGCCATCGCCAAGACTCAGGAGGCACTGCATCAGATACAGCACAAGCTCCAGGATCTTGCTCAAAAAGCCCAAGAGTTGCAGCAAAAGCAGGCAATGAGCTTCAAAGTCCCCAAGGAGTAGCTTCTTCCATTGGAGTGGCCTCAAACTCAATTTCTTCTTTTATATCCGGTCAGAATGGAATATCAAGTGCTAGCTATCTGCAAAATTTCAGAAAAAGGCCGTACGAGCTTTTTGTTTTTCTCTTCAAAAATGAAAGCCTGGAATCAGAGGTGAGGACTACTTTCCTCATTGACTTTTCCCCTATACCACTCAATTGTTCTCGATAGCCCGTCTTCAAGTGAATACTCCGGCTTGAAACCAAGTTTTCTGATTTCGCTTATATCTGCCTGGCTGTGTCTTATATCGCCGGGTCTTGGCTTATCAAAGACAATTGAGCTTGAAGAATTCGTGGCATCGATAATTTTGAGCGCAAGTTCAAGTATTGTGGTTCGCTCTCCTCTAGCAACGTTGAAGACCTTTCCATTTGCCTTACTGCTTTCGGCAGCAAGGATGTTTGCTTTTACAACATCTTTCACGTAAATAAAGTCTCTTGTCTGCTTTCCATCGCCGTAGATTATTAATGGTTCCTCTCTAAGGGCCCTGTTTATGAAGATGCTTATTACACCGGCATATTGATTGTAACCCTGCCTCTCTCCAAAGACATTGAAGTACCTCAGGCTTACGGTTGGGATTCCATAAAGCTCGTAAAAGACCTTACAGTAGTATTCTCCGGTTATCTTCGTCACACCGTATGGGGACAAGGGTTTAGGGTTTTCGCTCTCTTTGAGTGGAAGGTTCTGGTTGTCTCCATAAACTGCGGCAGATGAAGCAAATATCAGCTTTCCATGCCCCTCACTCAGGGCTTTTAAAATGTTTAAAGTGCCAAGAACGTTTATCTCCTCTGTGAGAATTGGCTTCTCTACGCTCTCAACAACGCTGACTAAAGCTGCTTCATGAAAAACGTAATCAGCTTGGGAGATTAGCTCCGCTATGCTATGATAGTCCCTTATATCAGCCTGAATGAACTTCACATTTGGCGGAACATTCTCAACTTTACCGGAATAAAGGTTGTCTATCACTATTACCTCGTTTTCTTTGCTGAGTTCTTCAGCTATGTGAGAGCCTATGAACCCTGCCCCTCCGGTGACCACAATTAGCTTGTTCTTCATCATTGACCTCCCTCATCCCGAGTTGTCTTATTATGGAAATTTATAATTTGCGGGTTGTCATTTGCCCTTTTGGAAGGACAGAAAAATTAAAAAGTAAAGATTTTAATGTCTTGCTCATTGGAGAAAGCCATATGCTGCAAAAACTTTTATTCTCCCGTTGCTAAATTCTTTGACGAGTTTGTATTTGCCAGACTCCTCTATGTCTTCCAGCATGATCTTGTCTATGTTAGTTTTATACTGCCACACAATCAAATCAAACTTGCCCTCCCTAATGCTGGTTTTTATGTGGTCCGTTGGGAGCAGCTGATAGACCTTTGCTTCAGGGAAGTAATAACCAGCCAGCATGTAAAGCCTCGGACTTACTCCAATGACTCTTGGACTGAAGTTCTCGCTGGCATATTGAAAAGTCCTTCCTTCCTCAAGGTACTGACCGTCCCATGCTTGTTTATATTGAAGCGAGTGATAGGTAGATGACGCAAGGGCGATCCCTATAACAATGACTAAAAAGACCTTTTTGAGTCTATTTTGAGATGGGACATATTTGGAAAATAGCTCGCTAGCTAAGAAAGCTCCCTGTGCACAGAGTATTCCCGCAAGAGGCATTAAGAAAGTCAAAAATCTCACTTCTTTGTGTGTAACGGTCAATATTCCCGCAAGACCAACGGCTCCCCAGCTAATTACTAACCATCCTACATTGTCTTTTTCAAGGCTTCCAAACCCTAAAAGGATTAGTATTGCAAGTGGAATTCCAAGGGTTTCTAGAACCCAGCTGAGGTATTCAAATGCTGAAACCGGTGTATCCAGTGTAATGACCCTCGTTGCAATTGAAAATGGCCTAAGGGCCCCTCCATAGTAGAGATGGCCCAAATACAGCCAAGGTGCGAGAGTTAAAGCTAAGAGTGCAAATCCTACGTAAGTTTCTTTTTTCTTGAGCCAGTCCCAGTGGGAGACCAAGTACAGATACGCTATAAAGACCCCGATTATTGAAAGCCCTGTATAGCGGGTTAAAATCGCCAGGCCCGCGGATACAAATGATGCGTAGAGCATTTTGGCGTTTCCATCTCTATACCCTTTGTATAACAAAAATACTGCCAAGGTATAGAAGAACGAAAATTCGCTGTGAACTAAAGCTCTATTTGACATTGTGAAGCTCAATGGATTCAGGATATAAAATAGGCTTGCAACCACACCCTTTTTCTGGTCCTTAAAAAGCTCCACTGTAAATATATACACTAGCGCGGCGGTTAAGGCGTAGAAAACTGCAGAAACTGTTCTTGCTATCTCTAAATGATATTCGTAACCAAAAATGCGATAGAATATGGAGAGCGTATAGGGGTACAGAGGAGGGCGGTACATCATGTAAACTCCCTGGTACGTAAAGTTTGAGGGGCTTTTTGCGAGGTTTCTTGCAACGTTAATGTATAGGCCCTCATCGTAGGTTATACTCAACTTGGGGGGCTTGAGAAGTAAGCCCAAACACAACGCCAGTAGAAATATAGAAGCCAAAATCACCCTGCTTCCAGCGATATCCTTTATTTTATTGACCTGCATTTCTCATCCCTCCAACAGTAGCAAAGTAAGCTGAGCCCATTAAAATACCAAAGTTCAAAGCGTCAAAGCCATTTTCAATTGCTAGGATTAAAAAGGTCAAGCTGAGAGCTCTAAACATAGGCATCTTTTCCGAATCTTTCAATGCCAACCCAACAAGGAAGGCTTCAAAAAGCCCAAAAATGCCAAAATCATATGCAGGTTGTCCAAAAATTGTATACGTGTAGTTGTTCACCTTGCCAAAAAGCGCTGCGACGTATTCTCGGGCACTTGGATTGAGGAGAAGAAGTTCAAATTTTCCAAATGGCATCCCCAGTGAAAAAAGCTTCTCATAAACCATGTAAGAGAATCCAGCTCTATAGAGTAAGCTCTGGACAAAGCCGAGCTTCCAAATGGGATATACGCTCTTCGTTGCGTAGAAGCGTGCCAAAAATGCTAAAGCGACCAGGGGGATACCAACTACCAAGAGCCGTTTGAGCTCCTTTTTCTCAGCCCTAAATAAGTAGGCTAAAAAAATCATGAGGGCATTGGTTCTGGATGTTGAAATTACTGCAAAAACTTCCCCCACGAGGAAAACAATAAGGCTTGGCCGGTATGCAATGAGCAAAGACGCAAAAAGGGCAGACGCGATGTAAAGTTCTTTTAAATTGCTGTATCTCGTCTGAGGGTTTAGAATGGGAATCACACCCTTCCACATCGCTAAAAGAGGGGGTATAACTAACAAAGCTATCCCAACATAGTAAGCGTGTTTGTGATATCTGCCGGTACTCCCTCTTAGAACATGCACCCCTCCCAAGAGGACGATTAAAGCGACCAGAACTCCAAAAATTCCCGCGGCTGAACTGGCTATAATGCCAAGGATTAGGTAAACATAAGCCCTCTCGAATGGGAGGTTAAACCTATTTTCGATGCTGTATCCCGAAAATACTGCCAGAGAAAATGTTAGAGCATAGAAAAACGCACCTGAACTAAACTCACCGAGGTAACCCCTAAAAATGAACTTTCCAAGCAGTGCAAGCGATAGGTAAGTGGCTAAAAAGAGGGCAAATATCCTGCCACTATCCAACTCTCGTCACCCTTATGGAGTATTTACCCCGTATCAGGGCGTAGAAGCCTATGAAAAAGAAGACATAAACCGGTAAATCCAGAACCCCCGTTTCAACGCCCACGATGCCATAGGCAAGAGTGGTGTAGTAAACTACCTTCAAAAGGAGGCTCTCAGCTTTGCTTATCATGCCATAATATATCCCGAGCAAAAAGCCCTCCAAAATTGAAAATACCCCAAAATCCAGGTACATGCCCCCCAAAAGCGTTGGGGTTATTGAAACACCTGTCTTGACGTACAAAAAGCGAGCCACTAAGTACCTTGGAGAATATCCGCCCAAGAAATACGACCTAATTCCCGCCCACTGGAGGTGGCCGTGATAGAAGCCATGCCAGGGGGCTCTGTCGATTATAACGTCTAAAACAGATGTCGTAGCTTGGATTCTAATGAGCTGACTGCTTATCGCATCTCCCCTCAAGAGAGCAATCCCAATAAGCCCGACCAAAATTAGGAGCGAAAAAGATACTAAATACTTTAAATCAAAGCTTCTCCTCTCGGAATAAGCGGCTCCTAATGCCAAGAAACTAACCAAAACTGGAGTTCTGTACCCGTATAATGCCACGAGAAGCGGGTAAGCAAGCGAGTATTTCTTCCCTTTTGAAAAAAGATATACACTGGATGGAACACCCAAAAAGTACGTCAAAGCCGTTAGGCGAGGATTTAATAAGTGCCTGGCTGACGAATCCAGAAGGGGCACCCTTCTAATCATAAATATCTGAAGCACGATCAAAAGTAGCGAGATTAAAAATGCCCAGACTAAGTGTTCCTCTTTTATGAATTTGAATTCTCTCTCTTTCCAAGGTATCTTTTCGCCTTTAAAAACCCCATAAGAAAAAGCTGCTGCAAAAAGTGTGCCTACTAAGAGAGTCTTATATGAAGCAATTCCCAAAGTTATGAAAGTCACGAAGAGGATGGGAATTAGGAGAGGGAGCCCTGGTCTCATGGGGTTTTCACCTCTAATAGCTTGAAGGGCAAGTTGCGTTCTTCTGAGTTCACGTAAAGTGTTCCGTACAGGTAAATCTCCTTATCTCCAATGTATTCCTCCAACATCCCAATTGGTACCATCCCGGCTGTTAAAATCACACCATCAGGGAGGGACTGCTTTACATCAATTGACCCATAAGTAAGGTAATCCACGGCATATTTGAGCTTCCCTATCTCTATTGGGTTGGTAAGCCCCTTTACAAAGATCATCCCGGAAAAGCGCTCGGAGTAGGAATCTACTTTGAGCTGCTCAATAACTTCACTGCACTTTCCGGTTATGGGTGGGAGCTCGTAAACATAAACGTTTCCCTTTACTTCAATTTCAATATGCTTCGCCATTATGTCTTCCTTTGTGGCAGAGGGGCCCCCTATAGTGAGCCTTTTCCCGTCCTTAACAATGTAAATTGTTGATCCGCTAACCGAAAAAAGCTCACCTTCCAAAGTTTTTCCGTCCACAGTTTCCACGAAAACGGTGACGTTAAACCCTTTTGTGACCAGATCGAAGCCTTCATTCGCAGCTTCGTAGATTTCTCCCCCTAGATAGTGGTCAGTATAATAATTGGCTACAAAGCCAAGAAGAGCTATTACAGCTATTAGCATGAAGACTTTCTTATTCGCCACACTTACCACCAAAATCCAGTGGAATTAAAAATTATAAAAGGCTTACCATGTTCTCAGAGATCTTTTCCTAGATGGCTTCGGAAGGCGACGCTTAATCGATAGCACTACAAAAAATATAAATATGAAGATGTCAAAATTTTATTGATGTCAATGTTCTTCAAGCCAAGTGATGCTCCAAAAAATGCCATTGAGTTACTTGAAGAGCTTACCCCGTTAGTTGGTGGATTAGAGAACAGCAGCGTAGCGGGGGTTATAACCACCGATGCTCTCGCTCAAAACCTGATTCAATACTCATCGATTGCAAATGCTTTGAATTCGGAGATTCCGACCTACTATCTAGAACCCACAAATGGGTTTTCCACAAAGCTGCTCAGCAAGTTCTCGGAGAAAAGCGAGAACATCTTAATGGGCAAGGTTTACACCCTGGGAGAGCTCCTAGATGCACTTGGGATGGTTCATGATGACTCCTTTGTTTTTGTATCAAACTTTGGGGTCCTCGAGGAAATAGACAAAAAGGGCATGCTGGAGCTGAGAAAAATCGTTGATAGGAAGGGCATCTTTCTGGTGCTTTCTCACAATGCCCTTGAGATAAACGAACTCAACCTAATCTCCGAGTTTAGGAGACTTTTCTTCGTCCCGGAGCTTTTTGAATATCTTCTGGTCATGAGAGTCAGCGGCTATAGAGGGCACTACAGGCTAAATCTAACCGTTCTTAAAGCTCCCTCAGAATTTGTAAAGAATACTGGCGAACACAGCATACCCATAGACTCGAAGGTAAAGATGATTTTAGAATAGCTCGATGTATCCAATACCTAGAAAGTACCTTGCATAAACTGCAAGGAAAAACAGGGCGGAGACTATTCCGAGTGCTATGTAATCCCTTGCTTTCATCTTGATGTTATAGAGAAAAGTCCTCCTTTTGCTTGCTCCGAATGCTCTGCTTTCCAGAGCTATGCTGAGCTCATGGGCAGTTTTTATTGATGCAACTATCAGAGGGATTAAAATGGGGACTGTATTTTTAGCCCTCTGGATAAAGTTGCCCTTTTCAAGCTCAAGCCCTCTTGACTTTTGGGCGTCCATTATGGTCTGGGCCAGTATGTAGAGGGTTGGGATGTACCTGAGGGCTATTGTTAATGTAAGGCCAATCCCGTAGGGCATTCCCATTTTAATGAACCCAAGGATAAGATCCCTTTGGGGCGTTGTCATTATCAGGCCCAGAGTGAGCAGGGCAACCGAAAGAAGCCTTATTCCATAACCAAATCCTATAAAGAGGCCAAAATACCATGGTTTTAGAATAAACGGCCATATGACCATCGCAACTATGGAGATTGGGATGATAGGTTTGAGGGCTTTGAAGATTTCCTTAATCGTTATCTTTCCCAAGAGAACAAGGGTGGAAACTATCAGGAGGAAAATAGAGAAGAGCAAAAGGGGAGAGTTAAAGAGAATTAAAGCTACTATGCCAAAGAACGAACCGATTATCTTCACCCTTGGATCAAGCCGGTGGATGAGGGAGTCCCTTTCAAGGTACAGCGTGTACATCATGTTCTCATCTCCAAAGCCTTTACAAACTCCTCAACGTCTCTAACAAATCCTAAACCTGCTTTTTCGCTTATTTTGAGAAGTTTCGGCTTATCCAAGTCGTATTTTCTTAAATCGAGCTCAAAAAATTCCTCAACATCTCCATCAAAAACCTTCTGTCCTTGATACAGGAGCACAACTCTCTCTGCCAGCTCGAGAACCAAATCCATTTCGTGGGTTATTAAGAGTATCCCGTGCCCTTCTCTGTGAAGGTTTCTAATTATTTTCTTCACGCTTTCGGCATTTTTTTCATCGAGTCCTGTAGTTGGCTCGTCGAGGATTAGATATTTGGGCTTCATGGCCAATATACATGCTATTGCTAAACGTTGCTTTTCCCCACCGCTGAGGGAATAAGGGGAACGATCCTCATAACCCTCAAGGTTGACCTCTCTCAATGCCCACTTAACTCTCTCTTCAACCTCTTTCTCTGAGAGACCGAGATTTTTAGGGCCAAAGGCAACTTCCTTAAAGACGTTCTCCTCAAAGAACATATGCTCTGGATTCTGGAAAACGTAACCAACAACCCTCGCAAGCTCGGCGACACTATATTTCCTAGTGTCCATTCCATCCACTATAACTTCGCCTTTTGTTGGCTTTAAAAGTCCGTTCAAGTGCTTTGCAAGGGTTGTTTTCCCAGAACCGTTGGGGCCAACCAGAGCTATAATCTCGTTTCCAAAAGTTAAACTAACCCCCTTGAGAGCTTCTTTTCTCCCTTCATAGACATGCCACAGATTCCTTACCTCTATCATCTTCCAAGAGTTTGATGTAATGCTTTAAAAAATTGCCCCTGCTGGCAGGGCGTGTTTAGTTTCACCCCCTGTTATTTAAACAGTATTTGACTCTGAGGAGGATTTTCAGACCATAACACATTAC
>NZ_WHIZ01000018.1:0-31431 GCF_009372125.1 Thermococcus sp. 101 C5 | reverse complement strand
GTAATGTGTTATGGTCTGAAAATCCTCCTCAGAGTCAAATACTGTTTAAATAACAGGGGGTGAAACTAAACACGCCCTGTTCCGGCGAAAGGTTTTTAAGACTGAAACCAGTAAGTAAATAATGGTTTCAGTCCTCATTTCTCTCCCCTTTTCTGAAGAGGTATCAGAAACTTAAACCTAACGTCCCACTGCTTATCCTGACAGTGTCAAAAAACGAAATGCAAACCTTTATAAACCCACAAAAGAACTAACATTAGCACTCTTCTGGGGTGCTGAAAATTTGAAAGGAGATTGTTGGAAATGTATGGAGATAGATTTGGTGGAAGAAGATTTGAAGCTCCAGTTAAGGTTGGAGAAAGGTATAAGGTTAAGATAGAGAGTATTGGACAAGGCGGAGATGGAATTGCTAGAATTAAAGGGTTTGTAGTCTTCGTTCCAAACACCAAAGTTGGGGACGAAGTGGAGATTGTAATTAACAGTGTGAAGAGAAAATTCGCCTTTGCTGAAGTTATCTGATTTAATTACTCTTAAAAATTATCTGGAGATTCAATTTGAACTTTTCTCTTAATTTTTTACCTTTGAACTACGAAAGGTTTATTTATCATACCTTAGTTAGTTTTTATAGTGACGGCAATGGAGTATTACCAAGCTATTATTATTGGTCTATTCCAGGGAATTACAGAATGGCTGCCAATAAGCAGTTCTGGTCAGACAATGCTATTTTTAATAAACCTTCTTAAGATACCCCCGGAGCAGGCCTATTCTTACTCTCTGCTCTTGCATTTAGGAACTCTTATGGCGTTGTTTTTCAAATTTAGGTATGAGTTGAGCAAGATTTTGCTTAAATTGGTTCTCTTTAGGTGGGAAGAGGAAGAGAAGTTCCTGTTCTATTCAACTCTCTTTACTGGTATAGTAGGCCTGCCCTTATACAAAACTTTCAAACTCGTCGCATCTTCATTCAACGGAGAAGCCATTAATGGGATAATAGGTATAGCCTTAATCCTTACCGGCATAATTTTAAAGAAATCTCGGGAAGCCCCACTAGAAAAGCTAGAAAAAGGGTTAAAAAGTGAAAAAGAAGAAGCTACGATATTCGATTCAATAATTGCTGGAGTAGCACAGGGAATAGCAGTAATTCCCGGGATATCAAGGTCGGGAATGACAGTAGGGAGTCTATTACTTCTGGGTGTAAAACAAGAAAAAGCCATAAGGCTCAGTTTTTTAATGGCAATTCCCGCTATTACGGGGGCACTGTTTTTAGAGCTACCTGAAGTTTCACGCACTTCGGAACCCTTAACAATTCCACTAGCTGCAGTGATAACTGCATTTGTGGTCAGCATTCTTATGATTGAAGTCATGTTTAGACTTGCCAAGCGGCTTGACTTTTCCAAGTTCTGCATTTTCTTCGGGTTCATAGCTTTGATAGCATCTCTATTGGGGGTGTTGATATGAAGGGTGTAGTACTCGCAGCGGGAAAAGGTGAAAGATTAAGACCTCTTACAGACGATAGGCCAAAGGTTATGCTCAAAGTCGCAAACAGAGCGATAATAGATTACGTCTTCGAAAACATATATCCTTTTGTCGATGAATTTATAGTGATCGTGAGGTACCAAAAGGAAAAGCTTATGGAATATTTAGGAGATGAATACGGGGGAAAACCAATAACCTATGTGGAGCAGGTAAAAGGAGAAGGAACTGCAAGGGCCATTTATTCCGCAATTGAATACATCGAAAATGAGGAGTTTTTGGCGGTTAACGGAGACATATACTTTGAGAGGGAAGGCATAAAAACTCTTTTACAGTCCTTCAGAAAAAATAATGCTGATGCCGCGTTGCTCGTAAAGAGGTTTGAGGATTTAACTCATTTCGGAATGGTAGAGGTAGAGGGTGAGCTCGTAAAGAACATTAGAGAAAAGCCCGGGGCTGTTTCCGGATATGCAAACCTGGGAATTTACCTCTTCAAGCCAGAAG
Organism: Thermococcus sp. 101 C5; assembly: GCF_009372125.1. Taxonomy (NCBI): domain Archaea; kingdom Methanobacteriati; phylum Methanobacteriota; class Thermococci; order Thermococcales; family Thermococcaceae; genus Thermococcus; species Thermococcus sp. 101 C5. The sequence goes on along the minus strand of NZ_WHIZ01000018.1, from coordinate 29,460 downwards.
TTTTCGGGTTCATAGAGAACACCCCACAAAGCCAGCGCGGAGAATACGAGATAACGGATACAATAAACCTCATGATAAAAGAAGGCAAGAAGGTAACCTATGCGGTTTATGAGGGCTACTGGAACGATATGGGAAGGCCATGGAACCTCTTAGAGCTAAACGAGTACATTCTCAAAAACCATCTCCAGCACAGCATAAAAGGAATTGTAGAAGAAGGGGCCACTATTCTTCCTCCTGTAGAAATTGAAGAGGGAACAGTTGTTAGAAGTGGAGCCTACATCATAGGACCCGTAAAAATCGGGAAAAACTCCAAAATAGGGCCCAATTGCTTTATAAGGCCCTATACGAGCATTGGAGATAGGTGCCACATTGGAAATGCAGTTGAAATCAAAAACTCGATAATAATGGATCACAGCAACGCTCCCCATCTTAACTACGTGGGAGATTCAATTATTGGAGAGAACACCAACTTAGGCGCTGGAACTATAACAGCCAACCTGAGACACGACAACAAAACTATAAAGGTAGAAGTAAAAGGTAAACTCGAAGACAGCGGTAGAAGAAAGCTTGGAGCAATCATAGGACACAATGTAAAGATTGGAATAAACGTTACGATTTACCCGGGAAGGAAAATAGGGAGCAACTCTCTTATCGGTCCGGGCGTAATAGTTGATAAAAACATCCCCTCCAATGTATTGGTTGTGGCCAAACAGGAAAAAGAAATCGTTGAAAGGTGAGAGGGAATGGATGTCATTCCCTACCTTAATTTTCTCTCGAGATGGTTGTTGTTTTTAGCGGTTGCATACAAAACCGTTAAGACCAAGGAGAAAAGATGGGCTTTAATAGCTACAGCTCTTTTTATAAACGCTCTGGATGTAGAAAGCTACATTTTAACTCCTCTTGGCATTTCCATCAAACCAGAAGCCTACGATATTGCATATAATATTCCCAACTTTCTCATAGCTGGTCTCCTCTTTTGGGGAGGGATTCAGCTAAGGAAAGAGAGGGGCCAATTCAAAGATGTCGTTATTCTTGGAGTATTTGCTATTGCAGCATATATTTGGATCTTCCTTTTAGCTACAGACTTTTTCGACAGGTTTGAACACTCATTTACAATCAAGTCATTATTTCCTATCCTTGCCTTTGGGGCTTCTTTGATATACGTTGGGTACGTATTGAGGAACTATGTGGTTTCCAAAAACACCCTTGAAGAACTCTTTCCGTGGGGGCTTATTCTTTTAGGGACAATAAACCTAACATACCCGTTTATAAGAAACGTTGAGTCAATAGCTTCAACAGCGTTTTTATTAGCAGCAGTTTTTCGATTAATGGCTGCAGTTGGAGCTTTGAAGTTTGCAATATTCCCCTCGCAAATGGCAGTGTTTGAAAAGCCAAAACAGCAAAAGCCTCCAGAAGTTAAGGGCGCATTTATCTTTAAAAGCAAAGAAGACCTGGAAAAACTAATCCCCAATTTCTTTGACCAAGATGTTATCATAATAACAAGAAATCCACCAAAAGAAAAAGTTCCCGAAAATACTTTAGTTTACTGGCTCACAAGAATAGAAGAAAGCAGCAGAAGCGGAGATGGAAGAGTCTATCCTATATCACCAACGAAAATAGACATCCTGATTCATCTCATAACTAAGAACCTTGAAAGCGGATACAATGCGGTTTACATAGATGGATTCGAGTACCTAATGATAGAAAATGGATTTGAGAATGCCGTTAAGTTCCTATTTGATTTGAAGGACAGAGTTGTAAGCAAGGGAAAGGTTATAGCTCTAATAATAGACCCGAGAACCCTAACCGAGAAGCAGATGGCACTCCTAGAAAGAGAATTTAACAAAATGTAAAAAAGAAAACTCAGAAGCCAAGATACTCTATAAACCTCCTAGTGTGCTTTGTTTCTCTCTTGAGTTCTGCTTCCTGGAGTATCTGCCTCTCTATTGCCCTAAGGGCATCGTGAACTGCCTGTATAGCTCCCCAAGTCTCTCCAGTAGCTACCCACTGGCCTTTGTCTGTTACGATTCTCATTCTTGCTTGGTAGAGGTGGACTCCACGGAGTTTCTCCGGGAATCTCCTAATCCTAAGGTAGATTATTCCTTCATTTCCGAGAAGGTCTTCATATCCTTCAACAAATCTCCTTATGTCGGAGATTATTCTCTCCCTTGTAAAGTCACTTAAATAGTGGGCATCTCCACCTAGCTGCAGGTAGAACCTTGCTTTCTGCTCCACCATTCTTGAGATTGGGAGCAGGAGATCCTTGACCGTGAGCACTCCTCTAACTATGTTTTTATCATCAACTACAACAAGGCCATCGATGTTGTGCTCCTTCATTAATTCCACAGCTTCTCTAACGCTTGCTTCAGGCTTTATTGTTATTACTCCTCTAAGCATGACCTCTCTGAGCTGGGTTGAGAACGGCGGGATTTTTTCTCCAGCCACTTCTCCAAACTGTGCTTTAAACCTTGGCTTTATAAATCTGATAATCAGGTCATGCAGTGTTACCAAGCCTTCGAGCTTTCCTTCTTCGTTTACAACCGGAATTCTCGAGATAGCATGATCTCTCATTGTTGCAAGTGCCTTAGCCACGGTGTCGTACGGTTTGAGAGTGATTACATCGCTGCTCATGAACTCTTTTACGGGTCTTCTTCCAAATTCTTCCTTGGCAACCCTTTCAAGTAGGGCAATATCGCTTATTACACCAATAACATTGTTCTTATCCTCCCCAACAGGGAGTGAACGTAAGTCGGTCTCTATCATAAGTTTAGCCGCTAAACTTAGATCTTCATCAGGTTTTACAACGGGTGCGGGCTTGTATACATCCCTAACCTTAGCCTTTGTCGGATCCCACTTTAAGTGGGAGCGGATTATCAAGTCTTGGGTCAATACACCCTTATACAGCTTTCCATCAAAAACAACAATTAAATCCGGATCTTCTTTTTCAAAAATTCCAATCGCCTCAGAAAGGGGGGCGTTTATGTCAATTTTTGCAAATTTTTCTGTCATAACCTCTTGTACAGAAATCCCGACCATTCTTAACACCTCCTTCAATTTTATATTTGTTTTCATTCCATTTAAACCTTTCCTAGAGAATATTTATTTACATTAGGTTAATAAAGTTTTCGATACCTTAATGGTTCAAATTCACCTCAAATGGATACTTCCTCTTAAGAACTAAGTACAGAGCAAATAATCCACCGAGTGCGTTCATGATAGTGTCTCGGATTTTGTTTTCGATACTCTCATAGATATAAGATATTACACTTTCACTAAGCTTTTCCATAACTTCCCAGCCCAGACTTAAAACAAAAAGAACCAAAAAAGAATAAACGACCAGCTTTCTCCGTGTTAGCTTTAAATATCCTTCAGTTGATAGGTTAAGGAGAACTTCAGCAGTAATAGCCCAAACGGCTACCCCTCCAAGAAAATGGCTTATCACATCCGCGTTTCTCCACTCTTTGTGAAAAAGGTCAACTGTAGTAAAAGGGACATTTAGGAGGGAAACATGAATCGCTATAAAAACTCCCAAGAGTGCCATCGTCTTTTTGTTGTAAATTGGCGCTAAAAATGCTCTTAATTTAGAGTGAGGGTTTGGAAAATATTTCTCGGCCATATCCGGAATGTAGAGACCAACTAAAGCCACAAAAGTTCGGTATATATGATCCGTCCTTTGATATATAAGACCTGTTATAAGGCCTAGAAAAACAATAAATCTGCTTATATTGAGCAGTGTCTTCGGTTCCATATGAATCACCAACCTATTACTAAGAGAATATTCCATTTAAAAGTTTCTGAAAAATAAAAAAAGAAATCAACTGATAGCAGCTTGAACAGCCAAATCTGCCCTAACTATTCCATAGCCATAGTCTGCATCCCACCCTGGGCTCCCATGGTCATCTGCGGTTGAGTGTAGTATTCCCCTAACGGTGTTTGTGCCCATGTCATCAAAAGTTCCAACTGGTAGAACGCTTCCATATTTGTTGTAATGAGCAGCTTGAATCAATGCAACAACTCCACTAACGTGAGGTGTCGCCATTGAAGTCCCCTGGAGAGTTTCGTAGCTGTCATTCGGGTATGTGCTCAAAATATCAACGCCAGGAGCACTAACTTCTACTCCCCTGTTGCTCCACCAAGGCACTTGGTCATCGCTATCTGTTGCACCAACGGCTATAACCTCTGGATAAGCTGCAGGGTAACTTGGACTTGATGCCCCATCATTACCACTTGCCGCTACGATGACAACTCCGTAATTGTATGCCTCTATTATTGCATCATGGAAGGCTTGAACATCGCTTGAACCTCCAAGACTCATGCTTATAACTTCTGCTGCATCGTCATCTAGGTCGCCCACTATTATTCCATCCCCGTCGCTGTCAAGCACTCCATCAGGGCCAAGCAATGCCTGCTCTATTCCAAGGATTATGTCGCTATAAGATCCTCTACCACTTGCATCAAGAACCCTAACAGCATAAATCTCCACAGCTGAAGCGACTCCCACTACTCCAATGTCATTATTGAGTGCCGCTACAGTTCCCGCAACATGAGTCCCATGGCCATTCTGGTCTTTGTAATCTTTGGGATTTGTAGACACTTTGCCTCTAAGTACGCTTACACCCCACGCGAGATTTGCCGCTAAATCTGGATGGTCATAATCAATTCCAGTATCGAGGATTGCAACCTCGATGACACCACTTGAACCATCGGTTATGCTCCATGCATCCGGGGCTTTAATCCTTTCAATTCCCCATGGAATCGTTTGAGCTGGTTGTGAAGGCTTTGGCTTGCCTGTTCCCGGTGGTTTGCCTTTTAATATATGGGCCTCCGCATCGTACTCTACTCTAACAACACCCTTAGCATTCTTTAATCTCTCAATTGCTCGTGGAGGAAGCTCCGCTATAACAATTGGAAATACCTTTCCTCTTGCAACAACGTTGCCCCCAAGTGCAAAGACGGAGTTTTCGTTAAAGTCCTTGTCTATTGTTATTATCACTCGAACCTTCTCAACTGGAGCTGCCCCTACTATCCCTGCTGTAGCTCCAAGTACAACAAAGACCAACAGCAGAGAAAAAACTTTGTTAAATCCCATATCTTTTCACCTCATATTTGGAAACTTTTTTGTTTCCTTATAATCTATTTTGGCCTCCAAACTATTTAACACTTTAGGTGTTTTATTTGAACTAATTACAGCAACCTCTAGTTGGAAAAGGAAGGTTTTAAAAAAGCTTTTATTTGGTGTTACCTTACTAAGACATAGTGCTACTAGATAATCAGAGGAGGTGAGCTATGTGCACATCCCCGATGGGCTGCTGAGTCTTCCGGTGATAGTGGTAACATATGCAGTGACAATTGGGATCCTTGCGTATTCATTAAGGAAGTTAAAGGACTTTCCAGAAGAGAAAATCCCTCTTTTGGGGCTGTTTGCGGCTGGTATCTTTGCTGCTCAGATGGTAAACTTCCCAATTATAGGGGGAGTAAGTGGACATTTACTTGGAGCCGTGCTTGTAGCGGTGCTCTTGGGCCCATATGCAGCAGTGCTTGTAATGACCGCAGTACTATTGATCCAAACCCTTCTCTTCGGAGACGGTGGAATAACTGCCATAGGGGCAAACATACTAAACATGGGAATAGTTGGGGCTTTTGTTGGATACTGGATATACTCCAAGCTCAAGAACTTTAATGAAGCATTTGGAATAGCCTTTGCCTCTTGGTCAGCGGTGGTTTTAGGGGCCTTCTTAGCTTCGGTGGAGATAGGCATAAGTCACAGCTTGCCTTTTGGAAAAGTATTAGGCCTGATGGTCGGTTACCATGCAGTGATAGGGATTGGAGAAGCGTTAATAACTCTCTTTGTGGTGAACGCTCTCAAGTCTAAACTCCCCGAGATAGGGGGTGTTCCAGCATGAGAAACATCGTAAAAGGATTGCTCATAATCCTTATCCTGCTCGCAATTGCCTTGCCATTTGCATCTGAAAACCCAGATGGGCTTGAAGCAACAATGGAAAAAGTACATCTGGAGGAATCTCCAGTTTACAGCGCTCCTCTCGACTACGGCGAAACGTGGGGACAAAGTCTTATAATGGGAGCAATTGGGATAACACTTGTCTTTGGAATAGCTTACGGACTTGGAAAACTGATAAAAGGTGTCTGACTTGTACCTCATTTTTATTTTTATTTACGCACTGCTGATCGTTACAAGAACAAGCTTAGTTGAGCTGTTTTATTTTCTCCCAGTGCTGATGGCTTTGATATTATTACTCAAACCAAAAAGAGCGCTTTTTAAACATTTGGGATTTCTTTTGGGCTTTGAGGGGCTACTCTTTATTCTGGCATTGTTTACACCAGGAAAGCCCGTAGTAGCGACTCCCCTTGGAGTAATAACCTACGAGGGCATTCAAAGATTCTCTCTTCTACTTGGAAAAGCCTTTCTCTCATCTTCTGCTGTTGTTGTAGTCTCAAATTCTTTGGGATTCCCTTACATATTGGCCGAGATGGAAACCCTTCGTTTTCCGCGGATACTGGTGCTAACTCTTGCATTCACCTATCGATATCTTGAACTTTTTGAAGAAGAGGCCCTTAGGATGAAAAGGGCACTTGATTCTAGAGCATTTAACATTGGGAAAATAGGATACTATAAAAAGCTAGGAATGCTTATAGGCGAGATATTTGCCAGAGCATACATGAGAAGTGTGAGGATACACTGGGCAATGCTTTCGAGGGGCTTTGGAGAATTTCCCAAAGTAGCGGAAGAAAAAAGAGTTGAACCCATAGTTCTAACTCTAATCGCATTGGGGGTGGCGTTGCTTTGATAGAACTCGTGAATGTCCATTTCTCGTATAACAACCGAGAAGTGCTGAGGGGCATTTCACTTAAAATAAACGACGGGGAGGTATTTGGAATTCTGGGCCCAAATGGAGCAGGGAAATCAACCCTTATAATGCATTTAAACGGCATATTGAAACCCAAAATGGGCAAAGTTATTGTAAACGGGATAGAAGTCAATAAAAATCCAAAAGAAGTTAGAAAAATAGTTGGAATAGTGTTTCAAGACCCAAACGACCAACTATTTTCCCCCAAGGTATTTGACGATGTTGCTTTCGGCCCTTACAATCTTGGTTTGCGGGGAAGAGAATTAGAAGAAAGGGTTGAAAAAGCCCTAAGGCTTGTTGGTATGGAGGGATATAAAAACAGAGAAACAAAAGAACTTAGCTTTGGAGAGAAAAAGAGGGTAGCAATAGCGACAGTACTTGCAATGGAACCGGAGATTTTAGTGTTTGATGAACCCTTCGCTAACCTTGATTTCCGGGGAAAGAAAATGTTGAGGGAGTTAATTGAGAAATTCAGAGGGGAAAAGACTATAATCTTATCCTCTCACGAAGCTGAGTATCTTACACTCTGTGACAGGATAGCCCTTTTAGATGGGGGCAAAGTTATAAAAGTTGGAAGTCCAGAGGAGATTTTAGGAAACGCAGATCTTCTCAGAGAGCATAATTTAGATGTTCCTCCCCTGGTAGATTTATTCTCAAGTCTTGGACTGGAAATACCCAAGAGCATAGAAGAAGCAAAAAGAAAGCTCAAAAAGGTTCTAATATGAATTCGCTCGTCGCTTTTTATTTTCTCCAAAATCCTTATAATGTATCACTGCGAATGAGTAACAAAGTTGCATAAGCTTGTGGGGTGATATCATGGAAACTGTTGTTAATCAGATAAAATCAAAACTCCCAGAAAATTTGGAAGGTCTTTTGGATCTAGCCTATAACTACTGGTGGAGCTGGAATAGGAGAGCCACAAAACTCTGGGAAAAAATAGATCCCGAACACTGGCAGGAATATAAAAATCCAGTCAAGCTTCTCCTCGATACTCCAGAGGAGAGATTAAAGGAGCTTTCAAAAGATGATGATTTTATAAACCTCTATGAACTCGTAATTGACCAGTTCACGCATTACATGAATCCAGAAAGCACGTGGTTTTCAACCAATTATCCAAAATGGAAGGAACCCGTAATATATTTGTGTATGGAATACGGGATAAGCAAGAGCCTCCCAATTTATTCCGGTGGACTTGGAATACTTGCCGGTGATCACATAAAGACGGCAAGCGATTTGGGAATACCGCTTATAGCTATCGGTCTTCTTTACAAGCACGGATACTTCAAACAGGAAATCGACAAAGATGGGAGACAGATAGAGGTGTTTCCAGAGTACAACCCAGAGGAAATGCCGATTAAGCCCCTAACCACGGAGAAAGGAAAGCCACTCCTCATAGAAGTGCCAATAGAGGATAGAATAGTATATGCAAGAGCCTTTGAAGTCAATGTCGGTAGGGTAAAGTTGTATCTTCTCGATACTGATGTTCCTCAAAACTCTCCGGATGATAGGAGCATCTGTGACTACCTCTACAACGCTGAGATAGACAAGAGAATAAAGCAGGAGATACTTTTAGGGATTGGTGGAATGAGGCTTTTAAGAATGCTGGGAATTGATCCAGCTGTTATTCACCTTAATGAAGGACATCCAGCGTTTGCAAACTTCCAAAGAATAGCATGGTATATGGAGGAGGGTCTAAACTTTTTGGAAGCTTTAACTGTCGTAAGGGGCACAACGATTTTTACAACCCACACTCCCGTGCCGGCTGGACATGACAAATTCCCAATAGCAGAAGTTGAGAAGAGACTTGCCAAATTCCTTGAAGGCCTTCCAAAGGATGAATTCCTTAATTTAGGCAGAGAGGGAGATCAGTTTAACATGACCCTTCTCTCAATAAGAACCTCGAGCTATGTAAACGCTGTGAGTAAGCTCCATTCAAAGGTAACTAAAGAAATGTGGAGACACCTCTGGAACGGTGTTCCCTTAGACGAGATTCCGGTAGAGGGCATCACAAACGGAGTTCACACAAAAACATGGCTTCATAACGAGATAAAGAAGCTCGTCGATAGGTATATTGGGAGAGTCTGGAGAGATTATGCAGAGCTCGAGGGTCTCTGGTATGGAGTGGAGAGAATTCCAGATGAGGAACTCTGGGAAGCCCATTTAAAGGCAAAAAGAGAGTTCATAGAACTCATCAAAAGGAAGATAAAAGAGAGAAACGAGCGCCTTGGAATTGAAGAGCCCCTACCTGAAATAGACGAGAACGCCTTGATAATAGGCTTTGCAAGGCGTTTTGCAACCTACAAGCGTGCAACACTCATTTTGACTGACTTGGAAAGGCTCAAGAAAATAGTAAATAATCCAGAAAGGCCTGTGTACATAATCTTTGGAGGAAAAGCCCACCCGAGGGATGAAGCAGGCAAGGAGTTCCTCAGGAGGGTCTATGAAGTATCCCAGATGCCCGAATTTAAGAACAAAATCATAGTGTTTGAGAACTACGACATGGGCTCAGCAAGGGCTATGGTAGCAGGAGTAGACGTGTGGCTCAACAATCCAAGAAGGCCACTTGAAGCAAGCGGAACCAGTGGAATGAAAGCCGGTTTAAACGGTGTTTTGAATTTGAGCGTCTATGACGGATGGTGGGTCGAGGGGTATAACGGCAAAAACGGATGGGTCATCGGAGATGAAAGCCTCGAACCAGAAACTGAGCAAGACGACATTAGGGACGCACAGAGCCTTTATGACCTCCTTGAAAATGAGGTAATCCCCACATACTACGAGAACAAACCAAAATGGATCTACATGATGAAAGAGAGCATAAAGAGCATTGCGCCAAGGTTCAGCACACACAGAATGCTAAAAGAATACGTCGATAAGTTCTACTCAAAAGCCCTCACAAATGCCGCTATTCTAAGGAGAGACAACTTCAAAGCTACAAAAGAGATTGCATCGTGGAAAGCGAAGGTTCTCAGCTCTTGGGATAAAGTGGAGATAGAGCGCATTACAACTCACGACGCTACGGGTGTTGAGGTTATAGTAAACCTCAATGGCTTAAATCCAGAGGATGTAAAGGTTGAAATTTATTACGGAATCAAAGCAGAAGGATACGCAATAGAAAAGCCCTACGTCATAGAACTTAGACATCCCCAAAATCTCGGAGGTAGCAGGTGGCTCTATCGCTATGAAGGAAACGCACTAAAGAACCTCGGCCATCCCTGCTGGCATTATGCCGTTAGGGTCTATCCACATCACGACAAGCTCCCACACAAGTTTTTACTCGGTCTTATCAAATGGAAGGGATTTTTTGAGTTCTGATCCTTACCCCAATTTTTAATTTTAGAAGAAAACGTTATAAAGCAAATATCTCCTAGCTTAGGGAGGGTTACCATGAAGATAGTGTTCGACATTGGAGGCTCTGTTCTGGTTCCCGATAAACCGGATGTTGGGTTCATAGAGGAGATTGCTTATCAACTGACAAAAATCAGCGAAGATCACGAGATAGCGGTCGTTGTTGGAGGAGGAAAAATAGCAAGAGAATACATCAACGCGGCGAGAGCTTTTACGCAAAATGAAACCTTCAAAGACTACATCGGGATACACATTACGAGGGCCAACGCAATGCTCCTGATAGCAGCGCTCAGGGAGAAAGCATATCCGTTTGTGGTGAGCGATTTTAGAAAAGCATGGGAAGTAATGCAGCTCAAGAAAATACCCATAATGGGTGGGACGCATCCAGGTCATACAACAGACGCTGTTGCCGCTCTCCTGGCTGAATACCTTCAGGCAGATTTGCTGGTAATTGTAACAAACGTCGATGGCGTTTACGATAGCGATCCCAGGAAGAACCCAAACGCAAAGAAGCTGGAGAAGATTTCAACTGAACAGCTTGTTGAAATAGCCATGCAGAGCGAGAGCAAAGCGGGTGGAAGTGGCGTTGTTGACGCTTTAGCTGCCAAATTTATCCAGAGGGGCAAAATAAGAACTCTCGTCATAGGCAAAGAGGACGCAAGAAATCTTTTCGATGTAATAAAGGGCAAGCACAGTGGTACTTTAGTTGAACCTTAATTCACAATTTTTTTATATTCTCCAGCTTTTCTGTATATGGTGAAAGTTATGAGGATAGTAGTTATTGGTTCTGGAACAGCTGGAAGCAACTTTGCTCTCTTTGCAAGGAAGCTTGACAGAAAAGCGGAAATTATCGTGATAGGAAAAGAAAAAACAATGCAGTATTCTCCCTGTGCACTGCCCTTTGTTCTAAGCGGAAAGATACCCAAGCTGGAAAATATCATAGTATTTCCGAACGATTTCTACGAAAAGCAAAAAATCCAGATGATGCTGGAAACCGAAGCAAAAGAAATAGACCGGGAAAGGAAGGTCGTGGTTACGGACAAAGGTGAAGTTCCGTATGATAAGCTTATCATCGCCACAGGCTCCAAGGCGTTTGTCCCCCCAATAAAGGGCGTGGAAAGTGAAGGAGTTTTCACTCTAAAAACCTTAGAAGATGTAAAGAAAATCCAAGCATACATAGAGAAGAGAAACCCAAAAAAAGCCATTATAATTGGAGCTGGCCTGATAGGACTTGAAGGGGCGGTAGCGTTTAGGGAGCTTGGAATGGAAGTTGTTGTTGTCGAGTTGCTCGACCATTTACTCCCAACGATGCTGGACAAGGATACTGCTTCAATAGTCCAGTCTCACCTTGAGGAAAAGGGGATAGAGTTCAAATTCGGCGTCGCGGTAAGTGAGATTCTCGGAAATCCCGTCACAGCTGTCAAGGTTGGGGAAGAGAAAATCGAGGCAGACCTTGTTCTTATAGCAACAGGTGTAAGGGCTAACGTCGAGCTAGCTCAAAGAGCTGGATTGGAAGTCAATAGGGGCATTGTTGTCGACGAGTACCTAAGGACAAGCGATCCCGATATCTACGCTATTGGAGACTGTGCTGAAGTCTTTGATGCAGTCACTGGGAAAAGAACGCTAAGCCAGCTCGGCACTACAGCCGTGAGAATGGCAAAGGTAGCAGCAGAAAACGTTTTTGGAAAAAATGTAAAATTCAGACCCGTTTTCAATACAGCCATAACCGAACTCTTTGACCTTGAAATCGGAACGTTTGGGATAACAGAAGAGAGGGCAAAGAAAGAAGGAGTTGACGTCGTTGTGGGCAAATTCAAGGGTTCAACAAGACCAGAATACTACCCGGGAGGAAAGCCAATAACAGTGAAGCTTATCTTTAGAAGGGAAGACAGAAAATTAGTGGGAGCACAGATAGTCGGTGGAGAGAGAGTGTGGGGCAGAATAATGGCCCTGAGTTTTGCCGCTCAAAAGGGAGCAACTGTAGAAGATATAGCCTACGGAGAAACTGCCTACGCTCCTCCAATAAGCCCCACGATAGACCCGATTACAGTTGCGGCTGAGATGGCATTGAGAAAGTTTAAATGACCTTTTCTCTATTTCTTTATGATGAAAAAAGAAGAGTTCTTGAAGAGCAGAGAAAGGACTAAGATTAGCAAACTGATGAGCTACATCCTAAGGCACGCTCCCTGGGAATTTGACGTTGGAGTAGATGAGGAAGGCTTCGCCAGTATTGAGGAGGTGGTTAGGGCTGTTAAAAAATCCTACCCGTGGGTTAAGAAAGAGCAAATTCTCTGGATTGTTGAGAACGATCCAAAAGGCAGATTTGAGATTAGAGGGGACAAAATAAGAGCCCGATATGGACACAGTTTCAATGTCTCTCTGAATCATGAGGAAGACGTCGATGTGAGAATCCTTTATCATGGAACTCCCAGGAGAAATCTCAAAAACATATTGAGAGAGGGTATAAAATCAATGAAAAGAAAGTTTGTCCACCTAACAACAAGCAAGGAAGAAGCATACGAAACAGGGCGCAGATATGGAAGGGATGTTGTGATTATTTTTGTAGATGCCGAATGCCTGAGAAAGAAGGGATACAAAATCTATAAAGCCGGAAAGAATGTCCGTATAGTTAAATTTGTGCCTCCAGAGTGCATAATTTTCTATGAACAACCAAAAAACTCTTCTTAAATCTTAATCTTTTTGACGGAATGACAAGTAAAGTGGGAAAATATTTTTATAGGAGAATAACATTTTGGTGAGTTGATGCCCTATGATGTTCAGGAGTGGTTGTTTTTGGCTCTATAGCTGGTGAACCTCTTCTACGGTTAATTCAAGGAAGGGATTGTTTTTGGCGCTGATTTGCTAAACCTTTTGGAGGTGTAGTTTGTGACAAGAGAAACTTGGGGAAGTAGAATAGGGTTTGTTGCAGCTGCAATAGGAAGTGCAGTAGGGCTAGGAAACATCTGGATGTTCCCAATGAGGGTAGGCCTATACGGTGGAGCAGCATTCTTGCTTCCATACTTAGTGTTGCTTTTTGCGATAGGAGTGGTTGCTCTTACAGTTGAGTGGACGCTGGGAAGAGCCACCAGAGGTGGCCCAATAGAAGCATTTTCCAAAACACTGCCCGGAGGAAAGTACCTCGGAATACTTGTAAATGTAACGATGCTAATGGTGTTTGCCTTCTACTCCTTGGTGCTCGGATGGATACTCAGGTACTTCATAGCCGCATTAACTGGCGAACTTACAGGAGTTAATCCAGAGGCGTTTTTTGATAGTTTAGCATTCAGCAAGGAGGCTCTGTTATGGCAGTTCACCATGATAGCAATAACAGTGATTATAGTGGCCATGGGGGTTCAAAAGGGAATTGAAAGAGCTAACAAAGTTATGATGCCTGCTTTGTTTGTGCTCTTAATTGTCCTGGCCATAAAGAGCGTTACACTGCCAAATGCATATGAAGGTCTAAGGTTTTACCTCCTTCCAGACTGGAGCAAAGTAATGAGCGGAAAAACCTGGATGATAGCTCTGTCACAGATGTTCTTCTCCTTAAGCGTCTTAGGAAATACAATGGTAGTGTACGGAAGCTATCTAAAAGACGAAGACGACATCCCATTGTCGGCAATAGCAACAGCCTTTGGAGATACAGCGGTGGCTGTTACAGCCGGATTTCTAGTTTTCCCGGCAGTGTTTTCATTTGGTCTTGAGCCTACAGCCGGTCCAGGGTTAGTGTTCGTGACGTTGCCAATGGTATTCCAGAAAATGCCTGGAGGAATGTTTTTTGGCGCATTGTTCTTCCTCCTGCTGATATTCGCCGGGCTTTCTTCAACTGTCTCAATGCTCGAAGTTTATGTAGACTCAGCCATTACAAAGCTCAATATGAGCAGAAGAAATGCCTCAATCCTCTTAGGCCTCTTAACTTTCCTGGTAGGTGCACCTTCAGCAATTAATCCATCATACTTTGACTGGCTGATCAACATCTCAACGGTTTACATAGGGCCATTGGGAGCTTTAATAGCGGCTCTGGCACTGATAAAGCTCGGAGTGGACAAAGCGTATGAGGAACTCAAAAAAGGGGCTCTAATAGAGGTACCAAAACTCTGGAAGCCATGGGTAAAGTTCCTGTATCCAATAGTGATAGTAGTGATCTACATCTCACAATTCCTGCTGGGGTGATCTAAATGGATACCGTCTATCTGATAGCTTTGCTTGTGGTGCTCCTAGTCTATGGGCCGTTTATATGGGCCCTTTACAAGCTTTCAAAGGCTTCAGCTTCCTAGTTTTTTATTTTTGATTAGCACTTCAAAAAACTTTAATGAAATGCGTAAGAAGAAACAATCAGCGCCGCTTCAGCTTTATAACCGCTTCCATATGAGGAGTATGGGGAAACATGTCGACTAAAATTGCATCCTCCACCTTGTAGATGTCCTTTAGGCGAGAATAATCCCTGCTAAATGCCTGGGGATTGCATGAGATATAAACAACGTTTTCAGGTCTTTCTTTTTTCAAGGCATCTACGCCCTCTTTCAAGCCTTTCCGCGGAGGGTCGACAATAACCGTGTCGTACTCCCTTATCGGGAAGGATTTCGCATCCCCTACCAGAAAAGTAGCTTTCACACCGTTTATTTCGGCGTTTTTATTGGCCATTTCCACTGCAAAGGGGTTTATTTCAACTCCCTCAACGTTAAACCCTTCTTTCGCCAGAAAAACTCCAAACGTTCCCACACCGGAATAAAGGTCAAGAACATTCTCCCCCTCGACAAAATTTAAAACTGCCTTCAAGAGAATAGAAAGGGCATAAGAATTTGTCTGGAAAAAGCTGTTTGGATGTATCAAGTAAGTAATGCCATCAATTCTTTCCTTTATGAACGGAGAACCGCTTACAAGTTTTGGTATGCCTTTAGGGTCGTCTTTAGGATCCTCTTTGAAGCTCCAGTAGAGAGAATCTGCAAAGTCAAAATAATCCGAAAAGCTTTGTGGGGCTTTTTCAAGGTGGGCAATGACGTTAACCATGATTTCTCCGGTGAATTTACTTTCTCTAACAGAAAGGTAGTGAATATCACCGCTTTTCTTTTTTGGATCCCACGGAGAAAGGCTTTCTTCAATCACGAAATGTTTCAAAGCACTTATGAACTCCGGAGTGCGGTTTGAAAAAACTGGGCACTGATTGATACTCACAATATGCTGGGAATCCCTCCGTTTGAATCCAGCGCCCTTTGTCGAGACAATAAAGTTGCTTACGTTCCTAAAGCCCCAGAGTTTCGGGGAACCCTTTATTGGAGCTTCGACTCCAGTTGTTTCCTCAAATATTTTCATTTTAAGGTTTAGCTGTTCTTTGTACTTTATGTGCTGCCAAAAACAGCCTCCGCACCTTCCGAAATATGGACACCTGGGATTTTGTCTCAACGGTGACTCCTCGAGGACAGTGAAGTCTTCCGCAATTAAACGTCCAAACCTCCTGAACGTTTTTCTGACCTCCACAAAATCTCCAATGACAGCGTAGGGGACATAAACATCTCTAACCAGCTTTAACACTCCGTAACCATCAGAACTCATTTTTGTTATGTATCCTTTTCCTTTCATTGCCCTCACTGGTAACCAAACTTTATTTCGTTTTTAAATTCGTCGCTGGTTATCAGTACAAGGGAAATTGCCGCCAAAAATGTCAAGCTAGCAGATGCGGGCTCAAAGCTTACCAGCACCCACAGTATGCCAAAGATAAGGTCCAAAAGTGTTATATAAGTCCCAATCTGGACAACAAGCTCCCTGCCTAGCAGAATTCCCAGGAGAATAAGGAAGTGTATCCCTGCGATTATAAAAAACCCGAGTGCAGTGGACATTTCATCTAGACTCAAAACACCCATTCCAGCAAAATACGTCCCCATTAAGAAAAAGAAGGTGGAAACGATGGGCTTAAGCCTCATCTCCAAGCTCCTCCACAGGCAACTTCATTCTTGACACCGCTATCAAGGTCAATATTCCCAGTACCGGCATAAGCATAAGCTCCGCAAGTGCCAGCGCTTCACTATGCCTTGCAAGGGCTTCTGTGATAGACGGAGCGACTGCGTTTGCTGAGTTGGAAATCAATCCTAGGGCAAAAGAGGCCCTGGGATAGATGCTCTTGGGGTAGGTTGCTGGGGCTGAGGTCCAAAATGCTGGCCCCGTACCCTGAAGAGCACCAATCAGCCATACTGAGGCTAAAGCAAGTGAATAGTTCCCTTCGAGCATTGCCTTGGAATAAATACCCAATCCAACAAAAGCCACTGCGTATGAGAGTATCATGACCTGAACAATAGCCTTAAAGAGTCCCCTTGGACTTGGGTTTTTCTTGGAAAGCTGGAAACCAACGAATCCCATAACTATTGACCAGAGAGCTTTTGATATGTTGAGGTTCGTGCTTAGAGCGGCCACCTGATCCTTGCTCCAGCCTGCTTCGTATCCCATGGAGGCTGAAAACCCCGCTATTGTGAAGATGACCCACAGAGCTGGGAAGAAAGTGAATCCAAGCACCCATGTAAACTTCATCTTCCAGATGTTTATCTCTTCTTCCCCTTCTTTTTTATGAACTATTTCAAAGTCCTCTGTGAGGAGCCACCATATTAGAAGGACGGCATACATTATGGCAACCGTTACCAAGAAGGCAGTCTTCCATCCCAAGGCGCTTACCAGGTATTTGGCGCTTATTGAGCCAAAAACGCCCCCCCAGAATATACCTGAGAGAATAATACCCTTAGCAAACGGCCTTTCTGCAACAAAGTAATTGGCTATCTGGGTGCTGAATAGGGGAACCAAGCTCACGACAAAACCCTGGATAAACCTGAGAAAGACAACCAGATACCAGTTCCCCACATAGGGGATCAGGGCTTGTGGTATTGCGGCGAAACTGAGAGCCAGGGCAACGCTTCTCTTAAAACTCCCTTCGTAGAGCTTCGTGTGTCCAAGCAAGAATGCTATAAAGAGACCGAATACATATGCCACGTGCTGGAAATCATAAGCCTCAGCACTTATTCCGAAGTGAGAAATTATATCCGGCTTTGCAACACTCATCATGCTTAGAGTTCCAAAGCCCGCTGTCATTACCAACGTGTCCAATATGACTGATCTCCAGTGTTTCATGTTTCTCACCTCACAGCTTTCCAAGCAACATCAGCACACCAAATAGTATGAACAAAATACCGGCCCCTTTGTGAATAACTTCAACTGGCAAAGCATCACCTATTTTGTCTCCCAAAACAGCCCCAATCAAATTGACCGAAGCTAAACCAAGAATTGCTCCCAGAAATGCTTTTGCCCAACCGTATTTGGAAGCAAAGGCGATTGTTGCTAGCTGAGTCTTGTCTCCTAGTTCTGCAAGGAATATCGCGGCAAAAATATAAAGAACTTCCTTCACGCTAACACCCCCATAAGAAGATAAAAAGAACAATTAAATGGCTAAAGCTCCTCAAGAGCTTTTTTCATTCTGTCCATAGCCTCTAAGAGTTTTTCTTTCTTTGTCGCGTAGCTTATTCTTATGTAGCCTTCGCCATTAGGCCCAAATGCCGTTCCCGGGATAACAACCACTCTTGCCTTCTCCAGCAACCATTCTGCAAACTCCTCGCTTTTCATTCCTGTATCCTTTATATTGGCAAAGATGTAAAACGCTCCTCTCGGTTCAAACGCCTTTATGTAGGGTATTTCTTTTAATTGCTCTAAGACGAGCTTTCTCCTCTCTGCGTATTCATTGCGCATTTGCTCCACTGCCTTCCAGCTTGCTTCCTCTCTAAGGGCTGCAACTCCCGCAACCTGGACAAAAGACGCTACGTTTCCAACTATGTAAGCATGAAGTTTTATCATGTCCTTGATTATGTCCTCTGGCGCTATTGTAAACCCTAAGCGCCATCCTGTCATTGCGAAGGTCTTTGAAAAGCTGTTTGCGAGGATTGTGTTATCTGGGGCATACTTTATCATAGGCATGTGCTTTGCCCCATCGTACAGGAAGTGCTCATACGGCTCGTCGCTAAGGATGTAAATGTTGTAATCCTGAGCAATGTCCGCAATAGCTTTTGCAACATCTTCATCCAGAACAGCACCAGTTGGGTTGTTTGGGTAGTTAATCACAATCATTCTCGTTTTCTTGGTTATAAGCTCAAGAAGCTCGTCCGGATCGGGCTGGAAGCTGTTTTCCTCTTTCAAGGGTAACCTAATGGGCTTTGCCCCGGCAACCTTTGCATCTTCAACATAGCATACAAAAGCGGGATCTGGGATTATAACCTCGTCACCATCTTCCAGCAGGGTTTCAAAGGCGAGATATGTAGCTTCGTAAGCTCCAGCCGTTATAAGTACCCTCCCAGCTGGAATATTCAGGCCATAATGGGTATTATAGTACTCCGAAACTGCTTCCCTAAGCTCCGGAATACCAGCATTAGGAGTATAGTGGGTCCACCCCTCGTCAAGAGCCCTCTTTGCGGCTTCCTTTATATTTTGCGGAGTGTCAAAATCTGGTTCGCCTATTCCAAGGGAAATAACGTTTTCCATCTTAGCGGCTCTTTCAAAAAGTTCTCTAATCTTTGACCTCTGAATAAGATTTATACGGTCTGCAACGAAATATTTGTGCTTTTTATAACGCATGGCGCATCCCTCCGAGAGCAGTTATGAGTGAGGCCAAATTCTTATAAATCTATCGAGAGAAAAGTTCTAAAATTGGGCAAAGATTACGAAAATTCTTTCGAAATTTTGGCAAAAAATGGGCAATACGTCGATATTAGAGGACATCGACTAAAGCAGCCTTCTCGAAGAGTTTTTTTGCTTCATCTTTGTCACAGTCATTGAACGGTACTTCTTCTGCAGGTATCTTCGAGAGCACTTCTTGAAGATCTTTCTCTGCATTCTCTCCGAATGCCACTATGAAGTTCTCACCCTCCTTTGCCCCCACGGTCTTAATGGCATCTTTGATCTGCAGCGTCCCACTTGCCCTAAGAAGAATCTCCCCCTTGACTGTTTTCGCTTTGTTCGTTTTTCGTTCAAAGGACTTTAGGGCTGATATAGCAGAAAAAGCCACATGTTCCCAACAGTTCACGTTCAATATCTGAACATTATCGGGGAGAATTTCAAAAATATCTGCAGTATCTTCAAGCAAAATCTTTGCAATTGCAACCTTAATTGTGCCATAGTTTAATACCTTCATTTTATCTCCCCAAGCGTATTGTTTTGTTGTTTATTAAATTTTTTGTCTACACAGAAATGAGTACTCGATAAAAATATTTTAATCCTCCTACATACTTTCTTAAAAATTTTTGAAATTCATAATATTCTAATATTAACACACAAGCAAAAAGCATTTAACTAATTAAAGCCAAAACATACACTAGATGCACCTCATGTAATGGTGGACAGAATGGCAAAGATGAGGATCATTAGTGTTCAGTTGCCACAGGGACTCATAAACGCTCTTGATGTCTTAGTCAAAAGAGGAGTATACCCCAACAGAAGCGAAGCAATTCGAGAAGCTATCAGGGAGCTCATAAAGAAAGAACTATATACAATAGAGGCAGAAGAAAAGGAACTTCCAGAATATGTGATTGAATAAGAGTGTCGGAGGGAATTGATATGGTGTTTAAACTACTAGAACAAGCCGGTATTGATTTGAATATGGATAACGACGATAACAGAGCACAGGAAGCTCTCAATGATCTAGAAGTTTCTAAATCTTTCATTAAAATAGCAATTATCGGTGTCGGTGGATCTGGAAATAACACAATAACAAGACTCTACGAGTTAGGGGTAGAGGGAGCAGAGTTAATAGCCATGAACACCGATGCACAACATCTTTCAAGAACCAAGGCTCACAAGAAAATTCTTCTCGGAAAGAATATTACTCACGGAAAGGGTTCTGGTGGAAATCCAAGAATAGGTTATTTAGCTGCGGAGGCCAGTAGAGATGAAATAGCAGATGCAGTTAGAGATGTCGACCTTGTGTTCATAACCGCCGGTATGGGTAACGGAACAGGGACTGGGGCCGCACCTGTTGTTGCCAAGGTGATAAAAGAGGAAGCAAGAAACTCTGGGAGAATCCAAGAACCATTAGTAGTGAGTGTTGTGACATATCCATTCAAAACTGAAGGAACAAAGAGGATTGAAAAAGCAAAAGCAGGCATACAGGCCCTCCTAAAGTATTCAGACACTGTCGTGATAATAGAAAACGACAAACTTCTTGAATTGGTGCCGAAGCTTCCAATTTCAGCCGCATTTAGATTTGCCGATGAAATAATAGCGAGGATGGTTAAGGGCATAACAGAAACAATAATGCTCCCCTCCATGGTAAATATAGACTTTGCGGATGTGTACAGCGTCATGAAAAACGGTGGCGCTGCGTTAATTGGAATAGGAGAGAGCGATTCAAATAGGAGAGCTGTCGATGCCATAAACAACGCCTTGAACAACAAAATGCTTGAGGTTGAGTTTGGAAGTGGAGAAGCTGCCCTAGTGCACTTTACAGTTGGTCCAGACGTCAGCCTCGGAGAGATAAACGAGGCCATGCAGGTTGTATATGAAAAACTCGGAGCAAAGTCAGAGATAAAATGGGGAGCAAGAATAGAGAAGGATCTCGGAAAAGTCGTTAGAGCTATGGTGATAATGACGGGAGTAAAATCCCCTCACATCCTCAGCAGCGACGTTAACGCATTGACAACAGAGGATAACCTGATAATTTCAAATCCGATAACCAGAAGAATAAACAAGGATTCAGAGATTGAAAACATATTCGAGAATGTTTCAGGGAAGAAAAAGACCAACACGGTCGTTAACCCCGAAGCTGAGAGGATTGTAAAGGGAGCTGTAGATTACGACTTAAGTTAAATCTATTTACCCTTTTTATAATCATCAAAAAGGGTAAAATCAGAACCTGCTAAAATCACTCGCAAAATATCTCCACTATTTTTTGAATTATTTTGCTTGTTTTGGCCACATCCGCTTTGTATGCGTAGGGTATTCTGATGACCTCTGCCTCAATGCCATGTTTTCTGAGTTCTTCTTTCAGGGCATAGACATCAAAGTTTTGATCAGGGCCCAATGCAATGACATCTGGCTTAAGCTTTTTAATGAGTTCGAGGCTTATGTGTCCAGGGTCCCCAATTACAACGTCATCCACCATCTTGAGCGCTTTTAAAAGTTCAGCCCTTTCGTACATGGAGTTTATTGGCGGCCTGCCCTTCCTCTCTTTTACCGTTTCATCGTGGGCAACTATTACTATAAGCTCATCCCCAAGCTCTCTCGCTTTTTTTAAAAAGTGGATATGCCCCACATGGAGGATATCAAAGACACCCCCGACAACAACCCTTATCTTTTTCTTTTCATTCATACTGCAGTCAACTCCCAGATTTTATCTTTTGCGTGGTGTATTATTTTAACGGCCTTCCCTTTTGGTTTCTCTTTCATGGTTTTTCCGTCCATCAGTGCAATCCCAATTGCCAGTGGCCTCCCATACTGCTCTTCCACCACAAACACAAAATCGCCCTCTTTTATTTCTTCATCTGCATCCACTATACCCGGGGCCATGACATCGGCACCGTTCAATATATGTGGAACTGCGCCCTGATCGACAACAACTCTGCGCTTCCATTTTCTTAAGTCCTCCTTGTCGGAAAGCTCATATAGGGTTATTACCAGCGGGAAGATAAGCTTTTCTCGCCTTATAAACCGGGGCTTTCCATTGACAAACAAAATCTGGGTAGTTTTATCGAATTCACCGACCAAAACTTGGTCATTTTTTGATATTAGCTTCGTAGCAACTTCTTCCCCGAACATTTTGGTCATCTCTTCTATTATCTTCTTGACATCTTTTTTGCTCAGTGGATGCTTTATTTTCATTCCCAAACACCTCACTCAATAAGTTTTTTAATTTCCTCTGGCAATAGTTCCCCTTTTAAGTTCAATGCAACATGGATTAAACTTTTCAAAGCATCTGCTTTGTTCTCGGCCCACGTAACAATTACAAGGTCGCCATTTTCAACAGGGAGCTTTTTGAGGTCATCGGAAAGCTCGGGAAGGGTTTCCTTCAAAGGTCTTCCATCCTCTGGAAATACTATTTCACCGTTTTGTACCGTCAAAATCATGGCGCCCTTAGCGAAAAAGCGAATTGCTTCATCTCTGAGCTCTATACTCCTAAACTCTGGGGGATTTTTCACAGCAAGTGCATACGTCACAAATCCCTCAACTGGAGTTACCTCTAAAGGCTCTGAGAACAGCTTTGAAATCTCCTGGAGGACTTTAATACCCTTCTCACTCAGTAAATGCCCTTTTTGCTGGGATTCAACCAGTTCAATTGAAGAAAGCTTCTTTAAAAGCGTTCTGACAGTCCCCTCTCCAAGATTTAACTCTTCAGAAATCTGTTTTCGTCCTTTGGGTGTTTTTAACAAGAAAAGCACAGCGACAGCATCTTCAATTTTAAACTCGGGATATGCACCTCGCTTCCAATCCATCTTTTCACCTCTGTTTTTCGGTTTAACAGCAAAATATTAAAAATTTTGGGCTAGTCAACAAAAGGATGTCCGCTCCAAAGCTCTTTAATTTCTCTTGTAGCATCAGGGTAAACCCGTTTAAACATAATCCTCCAGTAGCCTTGGGGCATTTCCTCTATGTCCTCTATGTGAATCTTCAGCCCCAGACGTTCAAAGTGAGATACCATCTTGTAAGCTGTTTCTATGTGCTTCACTCTCACCGTAAAAACTTCGGCTATTTCCTCTCCAGCGCTGACATCCCATATGCTTTCAACAAAGGGCTCCAAAAGGGCTCTTCCCAGAGCACTTGCGTATTTTTCAAATTCTTCATCCTGCACTCGCTTTTCAGCTAGATAAAACGCAAGCCGCATTATTCTCTGCATGAAGTATCCTTGTGGGAGGTCAAAGAATATCCTCGCTCCGATTTTGATATCGTTAATGTTTGCATAAGGGGTAACATACTTTACAATTTTCTTCATATCGGGGCTTTTCATGACTACCCCTTCTCTCCTTTCCCTGCTCAGCCTCTCCACAAGCTCCTTAAGCTCGTCGATTTTTGAGATATCATACACCCCAAACACTTCAACGCTTGGAATTCCGTACTCCTCAGCTAGCTTAAGCCTCTCCTCCACGGGAAGGGAATTCCCCGTTTTCTTTTCCTGAATATCAAAAAGGAAGAACTTTATGTCCTCCTTCACATAGGGAGGCCCCTCAACGAGATATGGGCTTTCCGGCCCCGCCATCTCCCCACAAAGGACCAAATTTGGATAATCCTTGAAAAACTCCATATTAACAAAGTCCTCAATTCGCTCTGTGGTGAAGGGACATATAAAACCACCCCGGGTAAATGCAAAAACCCTTCCCTCTACCTGGGCAACCCTTACGTTGTACCCATCGACTTTTTCCTCTACATAGAAGGGTTTCCTCTTGAACACCCTCTTTATTCCATTTTCCAGATGAACAACCCGCTTTATATGAGGAAAGCCAAGTATGATGTTATGAAAATCAAAAACGACAGTCCCTCTTCTTAAGCTTCCAGCAGAATCTTTAAACCTGAGATACCGTATTCCATCGAATTCATCCTCTGTTATGCCACCTTTATTTTCCAGTATTTCAATACGCTCCCTGCTTATACCAAGCTCAAGAAGGATATCTTTGAAATAGGAACTCACCATCTCCAGCACCATTACTATTTTTCTGGTTTGGAGTTTATAGGTTTTTGGACATTCAACATAGTCTGCAATAGGAAGGATTCAAAATGTTCTTTTAACGCTACTCCAAATTTTAAAGTAGCTCAACAGAAATCAAAAGAGCTAAAAAATAAAGCAATATAAAGGCTCACTCTTTCAAAAATGCCTCAACCAAGTTTCTTGTTTCTTTCAACGCCTCAAGAGGAATACCCTTGGGCAGACCGCCGATTTCGCCCTTTACATCCTTTAAAACACCTTCTCCCGCTCCCAAGAACATTCCCTCACTAGTGATTCCTCTGAAGTTTGCTGGCGGTAAAAGAGCTACAGCAACTCTGTGGCCTTCTTTAACGGTTAAATCGTTTGTAACCACTGTAATTGCTCTATCCCCTATGTTGACGTTGCACACCAAGAGCCTATCCGCATTTGGATGCTTGCCAGCGCTCATGACTTCGCCAACCTTTATGTCCACTGCAATAACCGGGTCGTTTATCTTACCCAATTCCAGCCTCTTATCAAGGTTGAGAATCGTGTTCAGGAAAAAGCGAACCTTTGCGATGCTCTCTTCGACCTTCTCCCTCTCGCTTTTATCTGCCAGCTCAAGGAACTTGATGTACCAGTCTTCGCCGCCCAGTGCCTCGATTATTCCCAGAGCTTTTTCTTTTAGTGCTTTCATTTGAGGAGTGTCAATTAACTCCTGCGGCTCCAGATACGAGTAGCGCAATGCCTGAATCTCGGGAATCATCTCTTTTGCCAGTTTTACTGCTGTCTTTTTGTCCCACTTTCCCTTGAATTTTGCCCCTTCAACGGTTTTTAAAAACAACTCAACGGCTTTCTCAGCCACCAGCAACCGATAATCTTTACTTGTGTCCCACATTTTCCTCACCTTCAATCGCTTTTAGAACACCTCTCTTAATATTTTCGTCAGAAATTGCCTGTGCAACTGCAATTGCTTTGAGCTTGTCACCCCTCTTTGCATAGACCAAAGCAATCTTCTCAAAGATCCTCGATGCTCTCTTTTTCTCAGAAATTATTGCCCCTACTGTCAAAGCCTCTTCAATCTGACCTATTTTTAAGAACTTTGCTGCAATTTCCTCGAGCTTTTCGTCATTTGGCTTTATTTTTCTTTCTGCAACCATTCTAAATGCGTCCTCAACAATACTCTTTGCAAGCCCCTTCTTGTCATGGAGGAAGAGCCAGTACGCTACTTCCAAGAGCGCCAGAACTTTTTCTTCATCTGGCAGGTATTTGATAACAAACACAGCGTTGTCCACATCTCTCCTTTCGAGAAATTCAGAAACGACCTTGCTGCCTTTCTCAAGTGCCAGCTCTATTAGAGATGCCTTTTTCTTTAGCTCTTGCGCACTCAGGTGCCTTTTTATCTCTTCGTAAATCTCCGCAGCAAGTTCGTAGAACTCCTTAGCTTCTGGAGAGCGTATTTCCTCGGCATTTTCCAATATCTGCTGAGCTAGACGGTATAAGAACGATAGGACTTTTGAATAAGGCTCAGAAGAGTTCTGGGCCGTTTCATATGCTACGTTGTAATAGTAAAATGCACTGCTATAATCTCCCGCAAGTGCCATATAGTATGCAAGGTACCCATAACCTTCCGCCTTCCAGAGGGGGTAATCAATGGCCTTAATAATCTGGTGAGCCTTTTTGAAGAAGCGCTCGCCCTTTTTGTCCCCGCTTACAGTAAGGGCATATCCAACTAGTGCCAGCGCCCTAGCTTTTTCCAGAAGTCCCTCAAGGGAGTCAATAGTTTCAAGCATCCTTTCCAGCACGATCTCTTTATACTCGTCCCCTTCTACATATTGGTAAATGTAAGAGAGCGCCTCAAGCCTTGAAAAGGGATCCTCAATTCGAAGGGCAAGTTCCAGAGCACTTGAAAAATCCCCTTTCTGGAGAAAGTCGGAGATATTTTCCATCATAACTATCACCGAGAACCTTTAACTTTCTTATCCCATTCCTCAAGCATTAAGTCCAACGCCAGAAGATTAGTAAGCTTAAGCCGGACTTTGTTGCTGCTATAGTCTATCGAGCCGTCAAAATCATTTAAGAGCTCAAAAACTTTTTCAGCCTCCCTAAGATTCAGATTCCTCCCATAAAATTCCTCACCACATTCGGGGCATTTGAACGCGAAGTCATTTAAGGCCGATAAGAATGCATCTTTATCCTTAAGCAGCTCCCGAAAGTTTTCAAGGATAAGCATCTGTTCTATAAGGTCTTCCCACCTAATAATTTTCCCGCATAAGGGGCATCTGGACATTAAATCACCCCAACGTCTTTAGAAACATTTCGATTTCTTTCACTAAAAACTTAACGGCTTCCTCAAGGTTTCTCTTTCCATTAGCACCAGCCGCTCCGGAGTGCCCGCCACCTGAGCCATCTATAATCGGGCCGACTTTCTCCATAAGCCTGCCCAGGTGAAGGCCTTTCTTGACAAGGTTCTCCTTCGCCCTTGCAGAAATCCTGACTCCGTTCTTATCACTTCCAACAATCGCAACATCAGCCCCAAGCTGAAGGAAAACCTTACAGGCCAAGGACTCATAGGCAGAGACTTTCGAAACTGCTATTATGTAATTGCCAACCTTTTTTATTTCCATTCTCTGGCAGGCCTTTAATATGGCCATTCTCTTTGCCTGGTCTATGTTCTCATCCGTAACCGGAGCAACTAAATTGTATATCTCCCCCATTTGAATATCAAATCTCTCCAGGATTCTGGACACTGTTTTGAAAGTTTTTGAGTTTGCATACCTAAAGTTGGCAGTATCCGTAACTATTCCCGCCAGAAGAGCTTTCGCGGAAACTTCATCATAAAAGCCAAAGTACTCCAAGAGCTCCCACACAATCTCTGCGGTGGAAGTCCTTGAGGAGTCGATGATTTTTATGTGGGCTTTTATGGGGTTCTCCTTTTCAACGTGGTGGTCGATAACGATTACATACCGATCATTTGGAACTTCAACAGGCTCCAGCTGCTCGATGGAAGAAGTGTCAAAGATTATAACCACGTCTTCTAAAACGGATGGATTCCTTTCTACCTGGGCGAAGTTGAGAAGGCGTTTTGCATAAGACGAGACGCTTTGAGAAACACCTATCCGGTTTTTCAACCCTAAGCTTGTAAGATACCTGGAAAAAGCTATAGCACTACCCAAAGAGTCCGGGTCGGCATTGTGATGGCACAGCAGTAAAAAAGAATAATTCTTTTCCCTTGCTTTATTCAGAAAGTTCTTGAGCTTTATTTTGCCCCGCAATTTCCCTCAACCTTTTTTCAACTTTTTCATAAGCAGCTTCAAGTGCCTCGTCAACCAGCTTTTCAACGTCCACCTTTACGAATATTGGCACCTCAAGGTAGACCTCTATTTCCAAATCCAGGGTATCTTCGCGGTTTATCCTCGTCGTCACCTCTATGTCCTTCACTTCACTCCTTGTTAAGTGCTCAAAGATGTAGTCTATGATGACTTCCTGAGCTAGTTCACCAATTGCTATCAGCTCATCTTCACTCAGCTCTGGAAGCCCGATATGAAATACCTTTTTCATCTACGCCCCCTCATAAAATGTTGAAAAAAGAAATTCACCCAGCCACTCCTCTTAGAGAGTTCTGTATTTGTTGTGTGAGCTCTTTAATCTTCTCGTTAAGCTTCTGCTCCTGTCTCTCCAAAGCCTTTAGGCGAACCTCCAGGGTCTCGACTTTCTCTTTAAGCTCTTCCAGTGCCTTTGCTTTCGTTGCCCTGATTATTAGAGTGCCAACTGTCTTGTATATTGGGGTGTCTTCTTCAACTTTTTCAATCTCTTCGAGGGCCTTTTTAGCATCGTTGAGCTCTACCTGAACTCTTTGTTTCTGCTGGATTACAAGCTGGAGCTGCTGTTGATAGTTCTCAAGCTGTCCCAATAGAGCCTGCACCTGAGGTGGAATGTTTTGCATGATAACACCTCCTTTTAGTCCGAAGCTATACTCTCGAAGAAGATTTAAATAGTTAACTAAAGCTCTGCTACATCGAGGGCAACTTTAATCCATCGAAGATAAGAATTCAAAGTCCCCCTTAAGGCAGAATTGTCCTTTGCAATGAACTCCATTATAACCTTATTTTCCTTTAAATAAAAGTCCATCCTGCTTCTTCTATAGGGAACCGTTTTGTGCTCAAAAAGAACGCTCTCATAAACAACTCTTGCTGTCTCGCTGTCGGGGAATTCAAGCTCGATTCTCCCTTTTATCATTCTTCATCACTTTTGATGCCGAGCTTTTCTTTATAGTCCCATCTTCTCCCGTCTTCCATTATCCATATTTTAACGCTTATCAACGGCCCCACAGGCCTATCTTTTGAGACATCAAAGCGGTAGAAGTTTACAGCCATTCCCCTTGGGTGGCGCTCAATTACACCCAGAACATCCGTGTTGTATTTATCTGCTATGTACTGCAGGCTCTTTTCTCCTCTTGGGACGAATTTCCCGTTAGTAAGCTCAGCAAAAACCTGACCAAAGACGATGTGGTCAAGTCCAACCCTTTTGGCGGTTGTAACTATAAAGGGCATCTCCTCCCTAATCGGGCGGAGGTTTCTAAACCCCATTTCTCTCTGAAGTTTGATTCCATGGAGGTAGAGGTAACCCAGATATCCCCAATCTTCTGGAGAGACTTTTATGAAAGTCATTTTTAGCGGATTTCCTTTCCAAACATTGATTATCAAAAGCCTTTCGTAGCCTCTATCATAAGCCTCCATAAGAAGGTCTTGAATAGTCTTCTTTCCTCTAGTCAGATAAGTCGAGTTAGGGAAAACCCTCTCTAGGTCGTGTCCGAAACTTCTAGTCCTCCTTGTGGGTCTGTGGGATGTTGTTATCAGCATCATCTCTGATCACTTCGAGATTTGAGGAAAAGGGGTTATAAATCTTTTCAATAGAGAAGAGATAGGGCTCAAATTGCCTTAACCCTTCTGGCAACTTTGGGCCTAGGCTTGTAGATTATCTTTGCTCCACAGTATGGACAGCGTATTTCTCTCGTAATAGCAAGATCCATTTTAAACTCTTTTCCACATTTTGCACATTTATACAATGCCTCTACCATAACGATCACCAAAAAATGTTTTAAGGGGTTTATTGAGTTGTTACACCCCTCTTAGCAACTCTTCCAGCTGGGGTTGCGGGTAAGTAAGCGCCTCCTGCGAAGGTTGCACCACACTTCTGGCACTGCCATATTCCGGTGCTTATTCTCTTAACGGCGTTTCTTCCACATACCGGGCAGGTGTGCTTCTGTCTCATTTTTTCTTCTACGGCAGCAACTCTTCTTCTAATCTTGAGACCGTATCTTGGACCAAACCTTCCTGCGGATCCAACTTTTTTTGTTCTTGCCATGATCATCACCTCTAATGATCTTCAAGCCGATGGGTATAGCAGAGTTTCATTTAAAAGGCTTTTCCTAAAACCTAGCTTAAAGAACAAAATTTAGTTTATAAACCTTTCTTGCTAACCGCTTCTACCTTTCCTGTGACCATGATACTTCCTCATTATCACGTGCTTTTCTAAACCGTTCTGCCTACCCGTAAAGTGTGTGTAGAGTGTTAATTTCGTAACGGGTGGGCTTCCCTCCTCCCGTCTTCATCG
>NZ_WHIZ01000017.1:0-31956 GCF_009372125.1 Thermococcus sp. 101 C5 | reverse complement strand
CCCCGTTCATTTATTGTAAATCCTTAGAAAAGCACTCAACATTCCGCCAGCGCTTACGCAGGTAAGGGCTGTTATGGCGGGCCCGGCGGGATTTGAACCCGCGACCTTCGCCTCCGGAGGGCGACGCTCTATCCTGACTAAGCTACGGGCCCTCGATAATATTCAGCGAAAATGAGATTAAAAATCTTTTTCCCTTCTGACCATAATTTTTTTAATTATTTCCTACAATTGACAATATGATCTCAAATGTGGTGAGCTATTATGGATGAAAGCTATCTAGCAAAATTTATTCATGTCTTTAGCATATTCGTTGCCACTGGAACCTTTGGAGTGCTCTTTCACACATATTTGGAGCACAGGATAAAAGCGCTCCTTTTTTGGTCAGCTGCATGGGTGTTTTTCATACTAATGCAGGTGGCTTTTTATACCGGAAATAAAGAAGGGATTGCACTCTTTTACTCTTTCTTCTCAGGGACTTTGATATATGGAACCCTAATGTATTTCAAAGAGTATGGGGATATTAAAACATCAATAAGGCCAGAATTAATAGGAATTATACCTCCAATCTTTGCCCTTTATGGGATATTCTTAACTCATTTAGGGCTTTCTTATAGCTTTTCCTCTATCGAGGTGCCGTTTGTCGTTCTCTCAGGAATATTCTTCCTATTTTCTGGCTTTGTATTCCTGGCAATAGGTAAAAAGAAAAGGAACATCTTTTACCTCAGCGTTGTGACAATTACATTTGGAATCTTTGTTATTCTCTACCCCGTAAGGCTGAGTTTTCCCAGCCTTAGGTTTGTATGGATATTCATCGGCACTGCTCTCTCTGTGGGCATGGCACTTCTTATGATAAACCTTGTGACTTCCAAAGAATTTCTGTTCTTCGAGGAGCCCATAGAGCTGAAGATTGTTCTGGAACCCGGTGCTAAGCTCATAAGCCCTGAAGAGTACGAGCAAATAAAGGAAGATCTCAAAGATTACCCGGTGTTAGCATTCGTTAGGAGCTTAAACATCCCAGAAAAATGGAATGCTTATTATTTAAGCACTGAGGAGCAAGAAGGTAGGCTCTTCCCTACAAATCTTGCCTACGTAGCTCAGACAATAAGCGAGTACTTCAGAGAAGCAAAGAAAAAGGGTCTCGAAGGTGTTGTGATAATCGATTGCTTGGAGTATTTAGCAATGTACAATGGCTTTGAATCCACTGTAAAGTTTCTGGCTACACTAAAGGACTTTGCGTTGATAAATGGGGGAGTGCTGCTTGTAGTTATCAAAGAGGATGCATGGGACAAACGCCAGCTCGCAATCCTAAAGCGCATTTTTAGTTAAAACTTCTAAGTTGTTAGGTATAAGGTATAACCTCAAAGTTAAGTTTAAGAAATTTGGAGGCGTAGAACTCTAGGTGGCCACATGAAAATCATTCCACTCGCTTCCGAAAGCCTTGGAGTGAGAAGCCTTGCAACGTTCTTAGAGATTGGAAAAGTTGGTATTCTTATTGACCCCGGAGCGGCTTTGGGACCAAAACGCTATTCTCTTCCTCCGGCCAAGATAGAGATGGAGGCCCTGCAAAGGACAAGGGAGAAAATACAGCATTTTTCAAAAAAAGCCCAGATAATAACAATTTCCCACTATCACTACGACCACCATACGCCGTTCTTTGAGGGAATTTACGAAAGTTCTTCTCCGGAAAAAGCGAAGGAACTTTACAGTGGAAAAACACTCCTCATAAAACATCCCACAGAAAACATAAACTTCAGCCAGCGAAAAAGGGCATGGGCTTTCCTCAAAGAAGCTCAAAAGATAGCGAAAAAGATTGAATATGCGGATGGAAAGTTCTTTGACTTTGGGGACTTTATAATCGAGTTCTCCCCGGCAGTTCCCCATGGGAGTGAGGGCTCGAAGCTCGGCTTTGTCGTGATGGTTATGGTAGACGATGGGAAGAAAAGGGTTATTCACGCAAGCGACATTCAGCTTTTAAACAAAGCCTCGAAAGAGTGGATAATCAGGCAGATGCCGGACGTACTAATCACAGGAGGCCCACCTCTATATTTAGAAGGGTATCGGGTTAAGGAAGCTTGGAACACAGGGCTCAAGAACCTCAACGAGATAATAAGAGAAACGAACGCAGAAATTATCTTAGATCACCACGTGGTTAGAGATAAAAGATACCCCGAATTTTTTGCCCAGGTTGAGAAAGAGCCTCTGACCTTTGCGCGCTTCTTAAAAAAAGAGGACAAACCCCTAGAAGCCTACAGAAAAGAACTTCACAAACTTGAGAAAGGAGAGGAAGCTGAGATACCTTTTAGCATTGGGTGATGACTATGAGAATACTGGAAGAGCTTGGGACTCTCATTCTGATCGTAGGTCTTGCCATTGCAGCGGTGTTCCTAATAATTCTCACGAGAGTCCTTGCAACATACACCAACATATTGATAACAATGGGTGGGATGGTAGCCTTTGTGGGCTTGTTAGGGTTCATATTATGGCTTCTGGATAAGAGGTCAAAAATCTAAAAGCCTGAAAGCCCATCTCTTTGCTTTCTCTATTTCTCCCTCCCCTATATTTCCAATGCCGCCTCTTAACACAAGGGTGCCAACGATCTCTCCGGGGATTCTCTCCTTTAATGGCTTTATGTAGTAGTTTTGAATATGCCATCTAACGAGGCTCCCAAATGCAACTGCAAAGCATACAACAAAAATTGCCACCTTTTTCTTCTTAAGCTCATCAGAGTGCTCTTCCAAAAACTCAAGAACGCTCCTTAGAGGTCGTTCATAGTAAATTGGAGCCCCAACAATAACTAGTTCACAGTCTTCGAGGGTTGTGATTTCATGTACTTTATAGGCCTCTACACTTGCATATCCCTCAATGGCTTCTTTTATTGCCCTTGCAACCTTTTCCGTCGTCCCGTGCTTGGAGTCGTAGAGTATGCACACTCTCATCCCGCATCATTTTCAATTCTCCCGGAAGTTTAAATACCCATCTTTGCTACCATATCTTTTTAAATGCTCCAAGGAATTGGATTGCGATGAGGGTTCACATAGAAACTTACGGGTGCACGAGGAACAAGGCAGATGCAGAGATTATGGAAGCCCTGCTGCTCAAAGCGGGTTATGAAATAGCGGACTTGGATAGTGCGGAGTATGTTGTTGTGAACACCTGCGCCGTCAAAGACCCGACGGAGAAGCACATGAGCAGAAGGATTAAAGAGCTCATTGATAGTGGAAAAAAGGTCATAGTCACCGGCTGTTTGCCACATGTTAATCCCAATGCAATAGATGAGAGGGTCTCTGCTATTCTCGGGGTTAAGAGCATAGATAGAATCGTCGAGGCCATACAGTTAGCGGAGAGAGGAGAAAGGTTAATCAGTGTTGAAGGGTGGAACGAGAGAGCTATCGACAAACTTGAACTCCCACGAGTATGGAAGGGGGGAGTTGCTTTTGTAGTTCCAATAAGCGAGGGCTGCCTGAATGCCTGCACCTACTGTGCAACGAGGTTCGCGAGGGGAGTGCTGAAGAGCTATAAGCCCGAGCTCATTGTAAAATGGGTTAAGGAAGCTATATCTAAAGGATACAAGGAGATTCAGCTCTCAAGCGAAGATACCGGCTGCTATGGCTTCGACATAGGCACAAACCTGGCAAAGCTTTTGGATGAAATTACGGCAATAGAGGGCGATTTTAGGATAAGGGTCGGCATGATGAACCCCAACAATGCAATCAAAATACTTGATGAGCTTGTAGAGGTTTACAAGGATGAGAAAATATACAAGTTCCTTCATTTGCCTGTGCAGAGCGGCGACAATGAAATTCTGAGGAAAATGGGGAGGACTTATACAGTTGAGGAATTTGAGGAGATAGTCAAAGAATTCAGAAAGCACATCAAGGACTTAAACCTAAACACGGACATAATAGTCGGCTTCCCCGGGGAGAGCGAAGAGGCCTTTCAGAATACGGTGGAACTGATTGAAAGGGTAAGACCAGACAAGATAAACGTTTCACGTTTCTCACCGAGGCCTGGAACCTTAGCGGCAAAGATGAAGGAGCAAATAGTGGGTTGGAAGGTAAAGGAGCGCTCCCGCTATCTGCACAGACTAAGGCTGGCAATAAGCTACGAGATAAACAAAAGATACGTAGGCAGAGAAGTGGAAGTTCTGACACACTCTGCAGGAGAAAAAGGCGGAATAGAAGGAAGGACAATGAACTATAAGGATATAATACTTCCCGATGCCCCCATTGGTGAATTCGTGAGGGTAAAGGTCACAAAGGCAACCTCGACATACCTCATGGGGGAAGTCGTAGAATAAAAAGAAAAATTCAAAACCCCATCAAGGCTCAAATAAGCTCTCTGTCTGTTTTTGTTAATCTTTTTGCACCGTTCTTTGTTATAACAATGGTGTCTTCTATTCTAACGCCGCCGAACTTTGGAATATATATTCCCGGCTCTATCGTAACCACCATTCCCTCTTTCAGCACGGTTTCATCCAGCTGGGAAACTCTGGGCCACTCGTGAACCTGAAGCCCTATGCCGTGTCCGAGGGAGTGTATGAACTTGTCTCCGTAGCCGTACTCCTCTATTATCTTTCTCGCAACGCTGTCGAGTTCTTTTGCGGTCATTCCAGGTTTTGCCTCTTCAACGGCTTTCTTCTGGGCCTCAAGGACTATCTCATAGATCTCCTTCTGCTTCTCATTTGGAGTGCCCACAACTATTGTCCTCGTTATGTCGGAGTTGTAGTGCCTATATAGGGCTCCGAGATCCATGACAACGAGGTCTCCTCTCTCTATTCTCTTGTCGCTTGCGACTCCGTGGGGCAGGGCGGAGCGGTAGCCGCTTGCGATTATCGTATCGAAGGCAGGCTTCTCGGCACCTTCCATTTTCATTGCATATTCGACCTTGGCGGCAATTTCCCTCTCGCGCTTCCCTTCGCTTATCTCCTCTATGGCGGTCATAACTCCTATGTCAGCAAGTCTGCATGCGTCTTCAATGACCTTTATTTCCTCTTCGCTCTTTATCATTCTGAGCTCCTTTATCACATCATCCAAAAGCTTGAATTCTTTAACCTCAGCTTTTTCCTTTAATGTGTTTTGGAAGGAAATGCTCATTGTGCCCTCCACTGCGAGCGACTTAAAGCGCTTCAAATATTCATAGAGCTCGTCCATCTTCTTGAACTTCTCAACGTTAACCCTTGCCTCTTCTTTTGCCTGCTCGTACTCGAGTTCAGGGACGAGCAGGGTCTCTTCATCCGGGGTCACTACCAGGTAGCCACCGACCAATGGCGCGGCGTTTGTAAAGTAGAAGAGATTTGGGGCGCTTGTTATTAAAGCAGCCTCGACTCCATTCTCTTCCAAATATTTTTTGATGGCCCTGATTCTTTCCATGTTTTTCACCAATTTAGATAACTTTTACTGCAATAAAATGCTTTCGGTGAATTTGGGAAAAGTTCAAAAACACTCTTCATAACTAATCATCGGTGAGCGAGATGTTTGAGGAAGTTGAGGTTGAAGCTTACGTTTATCCTACAGAGGATATCGAGAAGGTTAAGAGGGCCATGCTTAACCTAGTGTCACCCCTCGAGTTTGAGGCGTTTGACAAAGGAGACTACATCCTTTTGGTGGGGAGAACGAAAGACAAAAAAGCACTTCAGAGACTTTATGAGCTCTTCAGGGGGCAGCAAATCCTTGATACGGCAAGGGCAATGCTAGAAGAGGGCTACTTTGGAGAAGAGATAATAATAAAGGTGCACAAGCAGGTAGCGTATGTAGGCAAGGTCAACTTTAACGAAGAATCACCCCTTGGCCCGATAACGATAATAATAAGGACAAAAGACCCGCAGAGGCTCATGAAATGGCTGGCTCCGAGAACAAAAGACGGCGTGCCTATAGAGTAGTCAGCTTGGGTGCCTCAGCTCTACTCCCATTTTTGTGAGGCTTTTTATCATGCCTACTTGGATATAGGCTGAAATTCTCGTTGTTTCGCCGTATTTTACATCCAGGATTTCCCCGATGGAATTTATCAGGGCCATTACCTTGGGGACTTTTTCTTTTTCCTTGACCAGAATCTCAAAGAGCCTGTACTTTGGAAGCGTGAACATCACATCCTCAAGAGCGCTGTACAGCTCTTCCAGCTCCTTGTGCTTTGCGGAGATGGAGACAATCCTGCTTATGGTTATTCCCTTTCTGTTGATTAGCTCCTCAATTGCCTTCTTTTTGTCCAAAATATCTTCTTCGCTCGTAAGGTCTTTTTTGTTTAGGGCAATTATAATTGGCTTGTCAAGAGCTTTGAGCTCTTTCAGCACCCCTATTGATGCCAAAAACTTCCTCTTTATCTCTCTCCATGGTTCGCTAGAGTCTAAAACGAGGAGAAGAATATCTGCTTTCACGATCTCTTCAAGGGTAGAGTGAAACGCTTCAACTATAAACGGTGGGAGGTCGTCTATAAACCCAACGGTGTCGGTTATTAGAGCTTTCCTCCCGTTTATTGCAAATCTTCTTGTTGTGGTGTCGAGGGTTGTGAACATCTGGGTCTTTGCCTCTATGTCCTCATCGGCCAGAGCGTTTAGAAGGGTTGACTTTCCAGCGTTTGTGTAACCCGCTAGGGCAACAAGTACAAAGCCCACTTCCTCTCTCCTTTTTCTTTTTACCTCCCTATCAGCTTTGACTTTTTCGAGCTCTTTCCTTATCTTTCCCATCCTGTAGCGGATGTGTTTAAGGTATTGCTGGGTCTGATACTCACCCATACCCTTGAAACCAGCTCTGTCTCCGAGCTTAATCCTCCTGATGGCCTCTTTCACAAGGGGCAGTTCGTACTGGAGGTTCGCCAGTTCAACCTGGAGCTTAGCTTCCTTTGAGTGTGCCCTCTTCTCGAATATCTCAAGAACGAGCTGCCACTTGTCAATGACGTCAATTTTAAGCTCTTTCGTTATGTTAAACGCCTGAGAGGGTGTGAGAGGGTTTGCAAAGATTACCCTATCCGGATTGAGTTCTTTTATGAGTTCTCTTATTTCCTGAAGCTTTCCGGGCCCTATGTTGTATTTTGGGTGCTCCTCTCTGGTCTGTTCGACTATTGCGAGGATTTCATAACCCGCACTCCTCAAGAGCTCCTCGAACTCTTCCCTATTGGCCTTTTTATTTGGTGAATGTCTTATTACTCCAATAGCCTTCATCGATTTGAACTAAACGTGAGGGATTTATATTCTTTTGGTTGGACAGTGATACTGCCAGGACAGCCCTAGAGAGGGAGTACATATTCAGAGGCTCGGTTGTCCTAAACACTATGTGAGAGTACCCAGCAAACTTAAAATAGTATGAGAAACAAGACATTTTGGGATTCCAATGAAAAGATGGGGCTTGATATTAGTGGGCTTACTGTTTTTTGCAGGGTGTATAGAAAAGGGCCAAAAGATTTCAAGTACAGAGAGTCCTTCTTATACTACAGCTCCAATAAACACCACTATATCCCAAACATCTTCCACATCCGCTGAAGTCTCTGTGACTTTTGTTGTAGAAGTTCCGGACTATACTCCGGAAGAAGATACCATTTATATAGCTGGGAACTTCAACGGCTGGAACCCGGGGGATGAAAGATATAGGCTCAAGAAGAGGGCAGACGGAAAGTGGGAAATCACTCTGGAATTTCCTAAAGGAAGAAAAATCGAGTTTAAATTTACAAGAGGTTCCTGGGAAACCGTAGAGAAAGGTAAAAACGGAGAAGAAATCCCTAACAGAGTTCTCGTCGTTGAAAAAGAGGGAGAGTACAAATTTAAGGTTTATCACTGGAGGGATTATGTGGAGGAGGTAGGTATGGGAACGCATACAATAGTAGGAAATGTGATAACTTTCAAAATGAAAATTCCTCAGCTTGGTAACAGGGAAAGGAGAATATGGGTATATCTCCCGCCGGATTACAATCAGAGCGATAGGAGATATCCCGTTTTATACATGCACGATGGACAAAATCTCTTTGACCAGGCAACGTCCTTTGCAGGAGAATGGCAGGTTGATGAGACGTTAGAGAGGCTTTTTGAGGAAAAAGGATTCGCAATAATTGTTGTCGGAATAGATAACGGGGGAGAAAAAAGGATTGACGAGTATGCACCATGGGTAAATGCTGAATACGAAAGGGGTGGAGAAGGAGACGCTTACGTCCGCTTTATCGTTGAAACGCTGAAGCCTTACATAGACTCCCATTACAGAACTCTGCCAGACGAAACGGGCATAATGGGGTCTTCATTGGGAGGGCTCATCTCACTATACGCGGGCTTTAAGTATCCGGAGGTTTTTAAGTACGTTGGCGCCATGAGCCCCGCGTTCTGGTTTAATCCCGAGATTTACGAGTTTGTTAAAAACTCGACCGTTGGGCCAAAGAAGATTTACATTGACTGGGGCACTTTGGAACTAAAAGGCTCCAACGCATCTGCGGAGATATATGAAAAGCTCGAGATTCTCAAGGAGAAAGGATATATAGAGGGGGTCAATTTGCTGATAGTTATAGAGGAAGGTGCCGCACACAACGAATACTACTGGGCAAGGAGATTCCCCAACGCTGTGCTGTGGCTCTTTGAGGGCTAGATTTCAATTCCCACCTTAATGCCCTTTTCTTTTTCCAACCCTTTAAGTAGGAACAGTATCTTCTCTTTGCTCAGGGGGACCCCTCTTAAGTGACGATATGCCTCAAGAAGCTCGGTTTTTTCTTTTCCTTCTGCCTTCTCTGCCAAGTACAGCAACAGGGAAAGAAGAACGCCCTTCATGCTCTTCTCGATTAGAGGAACGACTTTCCATCCGTTGTCGTATAGGTAGAGGGCCCGGGGGAGTTCATCACCGCTCAGGTGCTCCAAAAGGAAGAAGCTCGGCTTTATCGTGCTCTGCAGGTATGAAAGGAGAGAATCTTTTGAGTATCCCTTCGCCCTGAGCATCTCGAACCCCCAGTAAAAAGCCTTTAGATAGTTGGCGTGCTCCTCCAGCGAGGTTATCCTGTCCTTCGAGAGAAAGCTGAGCTTCAGGGAGCTCTTCTCAAGGGGCTCGTTAAAAAGGTCTATCTTCAGAAGAACCCTATCTTCGAGAGTTGAGTTTTCTTCGAATGCCTTTACAACCTTCCACTGCACACCGTTTGTCAAGATGCCATATTTAATCCCATGGGAAAAGCAGTACTTGGCAAGCTGTCTTAGGGGCTTTTCGCTTTTCAAAACATTTACACTCAAATTTTTGGCCTCTAAATAAGCTACCACATTGTCATTGATAACGAGGGCATAATCTGCCCTCCCCTCTTCCGTCCTCTCCTCCGGTCTTACTTCTTTTGGGTTCTCCCAGTCCCATCCGAGGGCTTTAAATATCT
Source organism: Thermococcus sp. 101 C5 (assembly GCF_009372125.1). Lineage (NCBI taxonomy): Archaea > Methanobacteriati > Methanobacteriota > Thermococci > Thermococcales > Thermococcaceae > Thermococcus > Thermococcus sp. 101 C5. Next base: position 22,635 of record NZ_WHIZ01000017.1, on the reverse strand, counting down.
CCCCTATAAGGTGCTGCTTCACAGCCTCTTCATTCCTTTCATAGAGTAGCCTGTGCTCCCGAACCTTTTTGAGGACGTTTATCACAGCTCCTTGCACTTCAAGCATCTCTCACACCTATCAGACTTCAATAACGTATTTCTTGCTCTGCTCTCCAAATCCTCTAAAACTTCCGAGTTTTAGGTTTATAAGGGCTTTCTCAACATCGATGACCTTTGCAGAAGCAAGATGAGTAACTCCGGTCCCCTTGAAGAACTCCGGCAATGCTTGGGCTGTTGCCCCGGTGAGCATGATTTTCTTTGCCCTTTTACTCCTCTCAAGTATCATATCAAGGGTGCAGTTTAACAAGGCGGAGCCACTCACAATTACAGCTTCCATTTCTGGGAGAAGAACGTACTCAAGGGCATCGCTTAAGGTCTCTCTGTTCCAGAGCTTGGGGTTTCTCTCGAACACGAACACCTTTTTGTTCTTATCTTTTAACGCCTTTACGATTGGAGGCATGTTCCCTATAACGGCAACTTTTTCCTCTTCTATTAGCTCTATAGCATCTTTTTCTTCATCCACCTCTAAGTAGTACTGAGAAACGGCGTTGATCGCCGCAAGCCCAAGGGTTCTTTCTATTATGTTAAGGCTGTCTGCCTTTTCTATAAACTCCTCCAAGCTTGGCTTTGTGAAGGTATTTTTATATTCACCAATCTCCTCTGGAAGAGTCATGGCCAGCCCTATAGATTTCCCCTTTTCCCCTTCAATAACAACGTAAGTGTATGGTAAAGCAAAAGAAAAGTCCACCAGCTTGAATTCCTCTTCAATCGCTTCCATTGCCCTCTCTTTTAACAGCTTCAACATCATTTCTACTCCTCCAATCTTTTTAAACAGTATTGCCTAAAAAAGTTTGGTGGATAAAATGTGCAGGGTGCTGTTTGCAGTTGGAAATGGAGAAGCGATGAAAGACCTTGTAGATGCGCTGGTAAAATCCTCTGAAAATGACCTTTACAAAGTAGCATTAGGTAAGGGTCCCTCCCATAAAGACGGCTGGGGATTCTTCTGGATGTCCAAAGATAAAGCCGAACATTACAAAACGATCAAACCCATTTTTGAAGACAAAGAAGGAGTCAAAAAGCTTTTAGACTCCTTAAAAGGTTTTGGAGTTTTATTGGCCCACACAAGGGCTGCAAGCCAGGGGAGTGTTAACCTCTTCAACACCCAGCCGTTTTCCTATTCCTCACCAAAGGGTTTTACGTTCTGGTTCTACCACAACGGCGACCTGAGAAAGGATGAACTTATAAAAATGGCAGAGTTCGAGGGGGAAATGCTCAAAGATGCTTCCGACAGCTACGTGTTCGGCCTCTATCTCTTAAGGAGGCTGTCATCTCTAAATGAGAGTGAAATCCTCAACACGTTTAAAGCCGCTCTTCCCACGGTTAAGACCACGCTCAATACGGGCACCCTTTTGGTTTCTCCAAATAACGTTAGGGGGTTTGTGACAGCATACATGGTTGAGAGCAGAGAAAAAGATCCCCTATTCAAGAGGTACTCGCGCCTTTTAAAAGTTGAAGAAAGAAACCTCTTCGCTGTCGTATCCTCAACCTTCGAGCTCTATTCGTCCCTTCCCTTTGAGGAAATCCCAAACGGAAGAGCGTTTTACACGGCTATAGAGTTAAAGGAAGAAAAGTTCGAGGTGAAAGAGCTCACTCTCTAAACTTTTTTATGAAGTTCGCTACCCTTACGGCATCGAGGGTCTCTTTAACGTCGTGAGTTCTTATTATACTGGCACCGTTCCATACTGCTATCGCTGTTGCACTTAAACTTCCGGCCAATCTTTCCAGCGGGTCTTTTCTTCCGGTTATGGCCCCTATAAACGACTTCCTCGATATTCCAACCAGGATTGGAAGCCCAAAGACCTTCAGCAGGTTCAGGTTTGCGATAACCTTAGCATCCCACTCATACCATGGAGGATATTTTGGCCTTAGAAATCCAATTGCCGGGTCAACTGCTATTTTCTCCTTTTCAATGCCATGTTTGTATGCAATCTGGAGGCTCTCTTTGAGAGCATCAATAACTTCATGAACGGGGTCTGTGAAGTCCCTCACTTCTTTGTGGGCGCAAACCACAACCGCAACACCGTATTCTCTAGCCACTTCGGCCATTTTTGGGTCTCCCTTGAGGCCGGTAACGTCGTTTATGATGTCCGCTCCTGCCTTGATCGCTTCCTCAGCAACTTTTGCGTTTGTTGTGTCTATGCTTATTGGGACGTTAACATGCTCCCTGATGGTGCTTATCGCCCAGACAGCCCTTCTAACCTCTTCTTCCACAGGTATCTGGGTTTCCAGGTAGGGTGCCGTGGATTTTGCACCTATGTCTATGAAAGAAGCTCCATCCTTCACCATTTGAACCGCGGTTTCTATAAGCTCTTCCTCGTTTTGCCGGACGCTTCCCTTATAGAAGCTTTCTGGGGAAATGTTAATAACTCCCATAATTCTTGGCTCGTCTAAACTTATCCCTGCAAACCTCACGGTCTCACCGAAAAGTGTTTTAATGCCTGCCCTATAAAAACATGGGGTGGGAAAATGTTAATCGAGACGCCGAAAAGGCTGCACCTTGGCTTGATAGATCCTTCTGGATTGCTGGGAAGACGGTTTGGGTCACTCGGAGTTGCCCTCGACGGGGGATATAGGGTAAGGGTAATGCCCCACGATAAACTTGAAATAAAGGCAGATGGAGAGGACAGAGAAACAATACGCCATGCTGTTGATAAAATGAACCAGAAATTTGCAACGGGGTTCAACTACCTTATTCAAGTTGAGAGAACGATTCCAAGGCACATCGGTTTGGGCTCCACCACCCAGCTAAGTCTTGCCGTGGGACTGGGAATTGCAAGGTTGAATTCTCTTAGACTTGAAATCGAGGAGCTGGCTTCTACTCTTGGCAGAGGGAAAAATTCTGGTGCTGGAATTTATGCTTTTAAGTACGGCGGCTTTGTGATAGACGGTGGTGTTAAAGGCAAAATTCCACCTTTAATCATCAGGGAAGATTTTCCGGAGGACTGGGGATTTCTCCTGATAATTCCGGAAACAAAGAGGGGGTTTGATGAGGAGGAAGAAAAACCAATAATGCAGAGCGTAAAAGGGGAAAGCAGTATAGCGGAAAAAATCTCCTACAGAATTCTTCTCGGACTGCTGCCTGCCCTAAAAGAGAGAAACATTGAAGAGTTTGGAAAACACTTAAGCGAAATCCAAAAGCTTGTTGGGAAGCACTTTGAAGAGTACCAAGGTGGGGAATTCAGGGAAGACGTTAAGCTCATCATGGAGTTCCTGAGTGAGAACACATACGGCTATGGGCAGAGCTCCTGGGGGCCAACGGTCTACGGACTGATAAAGAGGGATGAGTATGGGATTATAAAAGCAAAGGCTCATGACTTTCTGAAGGAGCACGGGATTAATGGTGCAGTTGAACTTGGCGTCCCGAGAAATAGAGGGGCAACGCTTGTTGAAGAGAATGGCTACATACTAAGGCTCATCAACAGAGTCGCCCGAGAATAGTGCTAAGGATTTTTTGATTTTTTCTAAACGTCTTCTTATTGGAACCTTTGAAGTTTCCACAATAATAGCATAATCTAGAGCAGACAGCTTTCAATTCTTTTAAAGTCTTATTGGAACTTGTTTTTTGGAGTGTTATTTGTATTGTTCTTGATGACTTTCAATTCTTTTAGAGTCTTATTGGAACCGTTGAAGCGTAGTTTATCATCACGTTGATTCTCCTCTTTCAATTCTTTTAAAGTCTTATTGGAACCTGCTCGGCATCGTCACGACGTACACTCCGCTTTATCCCTTTCAATTCTTTTAAAGTCTTATTGGAACAGGTTTTTAGAGAAAAAGAAGTTCTTAAAAATCCCGGTTCTTTCAATTCTTCTAAAGTCTTATTGGAACTTGCAGCTGAGCAAGTGTTTACTGCAGCCATTATGAGTCTTTCAATTCTTCTAAAGTCTTATTGGAACCTTAATCTTATCGGGAGCTATATGATAACCAAGCCTTTCTTTCAATTCTTCTAAAGTCTTATTGGAACAAGACGATGCTTTAACGAAATATTTATTTGCTAAATATTTCTTTCAATTCTTCTAAAGTCTTATTGGAACAAACTTGTAAAACGTTCCCAAAATATACCCACATTTTTCTTTCAATTCTTCTAAAGTCTTATTGGAACTATCACCGTTGGCAGCCTTCGTGCTGTTCCTGGTTGTTCTTTCAATTCTTCTAAAGTCTTATTGGAACAAGGGATAGCAAAGGGCAAGATCGTAAGAGTAGAAAACTTTCAATTCTTCTAAAGTCTTATTGGAACGAGCTGGGATATTATTCATAGTGCTCATAGTTTATACTTACTTCTTTCAATTCTTCTAAAGTCTTATTGGAACCAAAAGACCTATTAGTGCGACGACTCCGGCGTGTTTCTTCTTTCAATTCTTCTAAAGTCTTATTGGAACCCCTATTGAAGCTTCATCAACAACTAAGACAGCCTCATTCTTTCAATTCTTCTAAAGTCTTATTGGAACATAAGGTTATGAAAGCTTTTGAAATCTTTAAGGGTAGTCTTTCAATTCTTCTAAAGTCTTATTGGAACTCACTTATTATATTCATCTTAAGCATCTTGTCCAAATCACTCTTTCAATTCTTCTAAAGTCTTATTGGAACGCATCCGCCTAATAAGATAAAGTTAGCAACTGTATACGAACTTTCAATTCTTCTAAAGTCTTATTGGAACATTTACAACGACCCGGACAATCCTCCTTTGGATGGGCTAGCTTTCAATTCTTCTAAAGTCTTATTGGAACTTATTACCACCACCATTGCGTATAAGATCATGTCGTCGAACTTTCAATTCTTCTAAAGTCTTATTGGAACCAAAGGCACAGTACTAGTCACATTATCCTTTATATCACTTTCAATTCTTCTAAAGTCTTATTGGAACAATGAGAAAAAAGATGAGCTTATGCTTGTTCTAATACTCTTTCAATTCTTCTAAAGTCTTATTGGAACACCTCCTTGCGTAGTAATTCTCTTAGTAGTTCGCTTACTTTCAATTCTTCTAAAGTCTTATTGGAACGACAAGACGGCGGAGGAACAATGACTCAAATCATTCACTTTCAATTCTTCTAAAGTCTTATTGGAACGGATTAATTTTGCCTCTCCTTATAGTCGCAATAGGCTTCTTTCAATTCTTCTAAAGTCTTATTGGAACGAACGCTAAACGGAAATCAAAGACGTATGCACGTAAGTTCTTTCAATTCTTCTAAAGTCTTATTGGAACATGTTTAGGCTCCTCCCTATGCCCTTTTCCACACACTTTCAATTCTTCTAAAGTCTTATTGGAACCCGCCTAATAAGATAAAGTTAGCAACTGTATACGAACTTTCAATTCTTCTAAAGTCTTATTGGAACTTTAACATTACTTTTTCCCCCCGTAGAGCATATCACCGCTTTCAATTCTTCTAAAGTCTTATTGGAACCTAGCAGTCACAAGCTTCGTGGCGGGCCTCATCGTACTTTCAATTCTTCTAAAGTCTTATTGGAACACGTAGATGTGAAAGCAAGCGCATGGAAAGTCTACTTCCTTTCAATTCTTCTAAAGTCTTATTGGAACGACTATTGCAACAAGTGATTTATCTAAAGAAGAAATGACTTTCAATTCTTCTAAAGTCTTATTGGAACCCTCTCATGGTTATCCTTCCTCTTCTCTACCCTAACTACTTTCAATTCTTCTAAAGTCTTATTGGAACTTATTTATTTCAACAGCTCAAATTATAGTAACGGCTTTCAATTCTTCTAAAGTCTTATTGGAACCTCCCCTGAGGCTTTGTGCTTTAATTCAGCCGTTACCTTCATCTTTCAATTCTTCTAAAGTCTTATTGGAACCATTGAGGTTCAATTAGCCCACGACCCGCAAACAAACACAGACTACACTCTTTCAATTCTTCTAAAGTCTTATTGGAACTTTATCTGGTCTTTGTTGTGTTGTTGATTGAGTAGGTCTTTCAATTCTTCTAAAGTCTTATTGGAACCTGAGGAAATGAGGTGGGATTCAAAAAGAGAAGCTTACATGACTTTCAATTCTTCTAAAGTCTTATTGGAACAAGAAAATTATCCTAAGTCCATTGGGGAAGATACTTTCCTTTCAATTCTTCTAAAGTCTTATTGGAACTTGTTGAAATGAGACTTGAAGCTAAGTTCCAAACACCTGACTTTCAATTCTTCTAAAGTCTTATTGGAACACATTACCAACTCGTTCATTACTGTTGAACAGGCCTCCTTTCAATTCTTCTAAAGTCTTATTGGAACGACGAAGAAGCCAAGCGCCTACTTGCTCTTTTCACCCTCTTTCAATTCTTCTAAAGTCTTATTGGAACCCTCTTCCAAGCCACACACTTCCTTATCTTACCCTTACTTTCAATTCTTCTAAAGTCTTATTGGAACATGGAGAGGCATAAAGAAGGTTGGCAGTGTTGCTCTACTTTCAATTCTTCTAAAGTCTTATTGGAACCTAAAAGCTCGGTGCTCAGATTGTATCACTAAGCACTTGCCTTTCAATTCTTCTAAAGTCTTATTGGAACGGGTTTAAAACTCTGAAGGTAACAATTGAGGGAGAGGGCTTTCAATTCTTCTAAAGTCTTATTGGAACCCACCAATTGAAGAGCAGGAAATGAACGTAGCCGCACTACTCTTTCAATTCTTCTAAAGTCTTATTGGAACGAAGAGCTAATGAAAGAGGAAGAAGAGGGAGAAATCAACTTTCAATTCTTCTAAAGTCTTATTGGAACACGAGTACAACGGGAAGACGTACCAAGGAATCGCCGCCATTGTGAGCTCCGACTTTCAATTCTTCTAAAGTCTTATTGGAACAATCCTAAGTCTATGAGTTACAGAATCATTCAAAGAGAATCTTTCAATTCTTCTAAAGTCTTATTGGAACAGGGGCGATTTTTGCTTGAATTCACCTATAAGCCTATTAGAGGGCTCGAAATATTTAAGGCTTTCGATAAAGGGGTAATAACAACGCCTCTAGAAGTCTGCAATTCCACCATGGAATGGAGAGATAAAACTACTCAAACCCCCCAAAACCTTCAGAATTTCTAATGTTCATTCCTGTTCACGAGACTTCCAGAACAAAAACAAAAGCCTAAATTAGATTTAAGGAACTATAATGCTACTAAACACTAAAAGGTCAAATTTCCATGAGGAGAGAGTACTCAAAGAGCTCTCAGACGGCTCTCTTCAAAATTTCGAAAAAATTTCGTTACAAAACTCTCAAAAACCTGTAACTCATTGTCTGATAGTAACTTTTAGTTACTAAAGACTTCCAAAGCCGTTATAAAAGGTAGTTTTTCATTTAATTCTCTCCAAGAAGGACAAATTAAAAATGACGCTCTCTCAACGTGATAGGGTTCCAAAAAACATAAAAGAGAGTCTGCCCAAAGTCTATATCGGTGAAGCCATGTACGTGGTTATTGTATATGACGTTGCCGTTGATAGAGTTAACAAGGTTAAGAAGTTCCTCAGGCAGTACCTCCACTGGGTTCAGAACAGCGTTTTTGAGGGTGAGATAACACTCGCAGAGTTCGAACGAATAAAAGCCGGGATAAAAGAGCTAATAGACGAAGATGAGGATTCAATCGTTATTTACAAACTCCGCTCAAGGCCGCAGAGAGAAATAATAGGGGTGGAAAAGAACCCGCTGGAAGATATTCTCTAGGTATTATCTTTCTCTTTAAAACCACGCCACCAGCGGCTCATATTCCTTGATTCCAACGAGGTGCTTTATTAGCTTGTACGCCTCAAGTCGTATCAGTCTCTGCTTCGTGACGTTCTTTTTCAGGCCGGGGTGCTTTACGCTCTTACCTAGCTCATCGTTGTATGCCTTTATCACGGCCTTCATACCTTCCTTTGTTAGCAGGACACCGTTTAGCTCTTCCCTGAAGTGTTCCTTCTTTATTGTCCCCTGCTTCACGAGTCTGTTTGCTATTCTGTCTGCAATTATCGGCTTGAAAATCTCACTTAAGTCAAGAGCAAGGGAGAACCTCCTCTCGCTTGGTTCATGGAGATAGCTCACCGTTGGAGCCAACTGGGTGTTGTAGAGTTCACTAACTATGGTTGCATAGAGCCTTGAGTTCAGGAAGCTTATCAGGGCGTTCATTTCATTCTCGGGAGGTCTTCTAGTTCTTTTTACGATTTTAAAACCATCTGGCAGAACTTCGTCCCAGAGATTATAGTATTCCTGCCTTATCCTTGCCTCGACGTTCATGACCTCTGTTATTTTCCTCGCCATCTCAAGCTCTTTTAGAAGCTCCTCGAAGGAAACGTTTATTTTCCAGCGCTTCAGGTTGAGCTCCATGTTTTTTGCCGAACCAGTAACAAAAAGCTTTGCAAGTTTAAGCCTTTTTTCTTTATTCAGGTAGTGCTCGGCCTGCTTGATAAGCAAATCCCCCGAGTGAAGGCTTTCCCTCGGGTAAAAGGAACCATCATAGTGGCCGTAGTAGTTGAAAAAGTGGACTGCAATACCCTTCTGGGCTAGAAAATGGAGAGCCTGTGAGCTTATGTTGACGTGGCCGTAGATGTAGATGTCGTAGATGCCCTCAACGGCAAGGGGCTTCCTCCCTTGGGCGTTCTCGAAGTAGAGGGTGTTTTCCCTCCGCGTAAGGGTTCCATCAGAGAGCAGGGTCAGGGACTTCTTCCTCATCTCAATCACACCCAGCAGAGCTCATAGTAGGCACACTTTCGGCATTTCTTTGATTTAAACGCTTTTGGAGGGGTGGAAAGAGAGGTTATCCTTTCAACCTCCTTTATTGCGTCTTCAACCTCTTCTTCTCTCCCGTCTAAGGTTAGTTCTTTGGTCTCCCGGAGTTTGGGATAGTTGATGATAGCTCTTGCCTTTATGCCGATCTTTTTGAGGTAGTAAAGGTAGTAGAGGGCCTGCATCTCATGGGCTTTTTCCATTGTTCTGCCTTTCTTAACTTCGTGAACCTCGATAATGTCTCCTTTTTTGATGAAGTCTATTTTTATGCTTCCTATCTGGACTTCCTTTTCTTCTTCGAAATAGCTCTTCTCATGGAGGAATTTGCCCAAATCTACCCACTCACTTTCTTGCTCCATTGTGATGCCCTTCGAGAAATACCAGAGCTTTGTAGGACAGATGAAGAGGTAGTTTATCTCGGTGCCGCGGATGAGAAGGTGATCTTCGGGATATGTTTCCATCGAGGATCACCTAAATTTTTACATTCAAATAGAATTTCTCTTTACATGAAGAACAAAACTTCTTCATCTTCTACTTCATCTATAAGCCCGACCTCGGAACTGTACTTCAGATTAGCAATCACCACACGGTGTTTTTTGTCGGGGATAAAAACATCTCCAAGTCTGTTTTTGAGGGCGTAGTACTTCCAGTAAGAGATAGGCACAAGATAGCGCTGGACTTCGATTCCCATTCCTCTCTTAATTAAGTCGCTAACTATCCCCGCAAATCTGGCCGGGACAACTTCTAATCCCCTGAACATTTGATAGAACCGCGTTTCGCTTTCACTCTTTTTGAGGGGCTGTAATCCTTCAAAAAGGTCGAGAGCAGTCTGTCTGTACTTCCGGATCTCTTTAATGAGCCTCTCCTTCACTGGAGAATAAGCTTCGCTCACAAGCTCTGGAATAGTGGACTCTCTAAGCTCATGCCCGTTTAGTTTTTCCAGAATTCTAAGGCTTTCACCCACTATACAAGGGTCATACACCTTGCTGTCATTCTCGGAGCCCTCTTTTAATACATGAACAGTGGCTATTCTCTTTTCCTTCCATCCATGCCGGTTGACCCTCCCAAAGCGCTGGATGAGGGCATCAAGGGGCGCAGGCTCTGTCAGGATTGTTCTGAAGCTGATGTCGAGCGAAACTTCGACCACCTGAGTTGCCACCACAAAGTCATACTCCCTTAGATTGTCCCTGAGCTTCCTCTCAAGTTCTTCCCGGTCACCGTAGGTGAAGCGGCTGTGAAGAAGCATGACCCGATAACCGGCGTCCTTGAGCTGCTTATATGTCTCTACGGCTCTATCGACGGTGTTACACGCGATTAGTGCAGGAGTGAGACCATTTTCCACCGCCCTCCGTGCAAAGTCCAAGAGGCTGTCCTCAATTGAGCCATCCACGATCTCAATGCGGTGCCTCGTGAACCGGTCGGCCTCGTCATCAGGAACCTTCAGAACTTTGGGGCTAAGCACATCCACAAAAAGCTCTTCAATGAAGTCTGGGAGCGTCGCAGACATGACCAGGGTTTTTGTCTTATACCCCCTCAACAGCTCCAGCATTGCAAGGATTATGCCGAGAACGTTTGGCTCATAGGCGTGTATCTCGTCAAAAACGAGAAGCGAACCGGAGAGCTCAGTCTTAAGCATCTCGTGAAAGCCGACCCCAAAGAAAGCTTTCATTAGCTGGAACGGTGTGGTGACCTTCATTGGCGTGTATATCTTGCGGTAGAGCGAACTAAGGCGCCTGTATTCCATAAGAGAGGCATACATGTAGAACCCGGCCGAACTGTGGAGAACGCCCACCAGTGAGGGGTCGGAAAATACCCCTAGCATCCTCTGGTGCATCGCGTTTATGCTCGCCTTGTAGGGCAAAACGTAAAAGATTCTGCTAGCTATGCTCTTGTTCTTCCGAAAGGCATTTCTATTCGCCCATAATAGCGCCGCCTCGGTCTTCCCATAACCTGTGGGTGCTCTTAGGAGGAGGTTCCCCTCGGACTCAGAAGCCTCGAGCTGCACAGGTCTTAATTTCCCCCGTGGAATTTTTGCCTCAAGGCGCTCCGCTATATCTGGCAGAAGCTGTATTCCTGTCTCACCAGCAGAGGCGAGGTGGTCTGAAGCATTGAGAAGACCCCTCATAAACGTTAAGGTCGTCTTTTCGGCCTCGACGTTTTCTTTATACCACTCCATCAACCGCTGAAAGTCAAATTCTCCAAGCTTTTCTTTCCAGTCTTCCGGAAGCCGGAACCTCTTTGGAGGCTTTTTTGTGCCGAAGTAATAGGCTTCCATGTTGGGAATCCTAGGGAGGAAGAAGTTCTCGATGTATTCCGCCCTTTCCAGGAGTTCCTCAAGCCTCTCGTCAAATTCCAACCTCACCGGAACGCCCGGAACCCTGACCGGGATTATGTCAGCTATTTCGTTCAGAGGCTTGTGGTGGGTGAGTATTGCGAGCGCTATCAGGTTGCGCTCCCTCTCTGGAAAGTCTAGGAACTGCACAAAGGGGACTGAGAGGAGTTCGTGCCGATAGCCCCACTTATTCTTCTTTTTCTGAAACCCAGAAGCACACTTCCCAAGGTCATGGAGAAGGACTGAATAAAAAGAAAGCTCAAAAATGCCGGGAGAGATTTCCTCGAGCCACGTAAACGACTCCTTAATGCTCTTCAGTACGTTAATTGCATCAAGGGTGTGACATTCGAGGAACTGGTGGGGATTGAACTTGGCGTAGCATAGCTTCATGTGCTCCACCTATGGAGGAAAACCCCCACACCAAGTTCAGGGTCGTAGAGAGCGCGTGCGGTCTGACGCTTCTTTTCCGCAGGGGTTCTTGGGAAAGGCAACACCACAAAGGGCTTGACGAGCCTTGCCCTCCTTGGGACTGTCGAGTAGTCGTATTCGACGACGAGGGCGTGAACCATGCCGGGGACACCCAAGTCGAGGGGCACCACAGTGCCGCCCAAGGGGACTTCCCTCTCCTCAAGCTCAACTTTTTTGACTTCTTCCACCGTCGCTATGTCACTCGACCGGCCGAGTAGGAGCTGGTAGCGCGGCCTCTTGAATGCTTCCTGCCACTCGTCCGGGAGGTAGAGGTAGAGTTCGGCGTTGTAGTGGAACTCCCTTTTCATTATGTCCGTTTCTATCTTCCCAAGGGCGTAGATTTTCTCAAGGTCTGTCCCTTTTCCTTCGCTCCTGAAAACGTAGCCGACGTAGGGTACCTTCGTCAGGTAAACAGGCTCCCCCTTAGCCGCGGACAGTATCCCCTGAATTGTTGATGGTGGTGGCACCGGTAGAGTTGGCTGGTAACCTGACTGAAAGGTGGGAAAGCGAAAGGAGGCAGTCCACGCCCTTAGCTTCACCCGTATCATGAACTCACCCGTAGTAGGCTTCGACTTCCTTTACAAACTCATCTATTGCTTCCCCAACTGTTCCCTCAAAGACTTGGATACCCTTCTCTTCAAGTATCTTCCTACTTTCCTCCATGTCCCAGTTGAGGGACTTCAGGAAGCCATCGTCATAGCCGATGTAGAGTTTTGCGTTCTCTGGGATAACTTCCTTAAGGTCACTGAGCCTCTTTGCTAGGGCTTTGGCATCAAACTTGACCTCACCATTCTCCTCAAAGACAACGTCGCTGATGAACGGGTTTATTCCAGCGTCGATGTTAAGCAAAAGGACGAACTTTGGGGTAACATCGGTGTGATACTGCGTCTGCTTAGCCCCGCCCGTGAGGAAGCGGAGAGCTTTTATGGTCTCACTTGCGCGCTTTTTCCTTATTTCCGGAGGCATGAGCCACTCCTTCTCACCCTTCTGGACGTTTAGTTGCTCCGCAATCTTCTCTATTTCCTCCACTTCTGCGAATACCTCTTCGTTGTTCTTGTTTCTCTTGTTGGGCAGGTCATCGCGCGTGAGAAGGTTCTTGAAGCCCGCTTTGCTTATTATCGTGAAGCGCCCAACGGCGTCGAGGTCTAGGGAAAAGGCCCCCTTTAAGACCGTGGAATAGAACTCTTGGCTGTATGGGACGGGATCTCCTTCGTGCCTAGAGGCATAGCCATCGTCAACTGTGAGGGAGCTCCTGTCGGGGAGAACTGAGACTAGTGGTGTGTTCTTAAGTGGGGAAACCCGGGTAACCGTTACGTTCACACCTCCCTTTTTGAATGCCCTCATGTAGCCAAAGATGTCATCGTCGGGATACTTGAGGGGGTTGGCTGCAGTGAACACCTGCTTCTGCTCGCGGTAGAGTGGAGAGAGTTCCCAGTTGAAATGCTCTCTTAATGTGGAGCGCCACCAGTAACGCCAGGCCTGCGAGGAGACGTAGGGATAGCGCTTTCCGCCACGTCTAAAGGTCTTAACCCTAGTCACGTTCCTATCGGCGAGGCTTTCGTCTATGCCCAGCATGTTCAACGCCGAGTGCGGCGCGTCTATCAAAACTAAACCGGTTGCAAACCTCATTCTTCACCACCCTCCTCAAATTCTTCTTCAGTTTCTTCATAGGTCTCGGCCTCCTCAGAGGAGGCCTTCATAAGCCTGTCGTGGAGCCGCTCATAGATGCGGAACAGAAGAAGGTTCCTGACGGTCTTCCAGGAGACGTTCAGGTCTTCTCCATAGCTCGTTAGTATCCTTGCGAAGTCGTCGAAGCCCATCAGGGCTCCGGGAATTCCAAGCTCTTGTCTGTCCTTCTCAACCCTCACAAAGAAAGCCTCAAACTGGTAGAGCCTTTCCGCCCTTTCCAGCTCCCTGATGCGCCTCGAAAGCTTGTTGTCGGGCAGTTTTTCCACGGTCTCCACAATCTTATCGGCAACTCCTTTAATAAACTCCAAAGCGTCCTTATCCAAACCCAACACCTCCGAGCAGTAAAACAACAGAAGCTCCCACTTTGCGTTCACACGACGGTTTTGGGTGTCGATGAAATATTGGAGTATGCTCTCCCCAGAAAGGAGCTTTGCGTAAACATCGTTGGGATAGCGCTTATTGAACTCTTCAAACTCCTCCTCGCTCGGCCTTTTCCTCCAGCCCATTGAAACTATGTTCTTCCATCCCATTCTGTCAATCCTTGCGGCGAATGCAACGAACCGGATAACCGGGTTAGGGACGTATATGAGCTCTATCTCCTGCCCCTGGTTGTTGTTAACAAAGTAATATAGGGTTATTGAGGCATTCTCCAGTTCGCCTGTTTCAAGGTCTGTCCCAATTTCCACAAGTTTTTCAAAGAGAAAGTTCTCCGCCCTCTTGAAGTTCCTAGCAGTGGAAGCAAGCTCATTCCGTTTAATGTCATCTATAGCCTCTTTATGAAACTTCAGCATCAGTTCGTAGGGATGCGTATGGATTACCAGAACTCTAGAAAGGCGATAGGCAACTAATGGCATTAGCTGGGCCAAGAAAAGGCAATGGGAGCAGATATTTGCCCCTTCTTTTCCTGATGGGAAGTAATTTGGAACTCCTCCCGTGCCGACGAGTGGAAAGTCTGAGCGGTAGACGGGCTTATTTCTGGCGTGTCTCCTACCGCAGATCTCGCATAAAGGAGCGTTTAGGTCTTCATTTTCATAGAGTAAATCAAGAAGATTTTTCTTGACCGCTTCGGGTGTTCTTTTCTTACTCATGCTTGGATTTGCCATGAGTATTCCACTATTTGGAAGCATCATCGCATGAATGTATCCCGAACTCCACTCCTTTCTGGCATATAATTTAGAGGCAAAGTCCACAGCCTTTTCGATGTCTGCCTCACTTAGTTCCTCTGGTTTCTTCTTTCCACTTAGCAGTAGCAATGCAACAAGCCCTGCATCAACGAAAGGATGTCCTGTCCAGTCAAAAGGAGGAACATTTCTAGTATTGGTTGTAGGGGAGCTAGGGAGTTGACCATCTCTTGAATCCTTAAGAAATTCATCTAGGGGCTTTACTTTTCCGATTTTCCTCACCTCCCTTTAATACCCTCTTTACCCTCGCCCTCCGTCCATCAACCTTCACCATCCCAAATCCAATCGAGTTCTTCTCTCCGAAACCGGCCTGATAACCTACTTTGATTAGCTCGTCATCCCCATAAGCCTTGAAGACGAGGTGCCAGGCCCTCTGGAAAATGCCCGGTTTTACTTCAAACCGCTTTGGTTTAGCCTTGAACACTTTAACCTCAAACTCATCCGGCGGCGCCTTACCATAAAGCAAAACATACTTCTCCTTCAAGTTCTCCTTCAGGTTACTGTAAAACTCCTCCTCCGTTGGAGAGAGGTCGTACCGCTTAAGCTTCCCAAGCTCGGGCTTTAAAGTCGTGACAGCAATTGGGGAGAGTGTAGAGTAAGTCCTCCCACTGTAAGAGGAAGGCTCTGCCAGTGCTTTAACCTCCTCCACGTAGAACTCTTCGCCCCAGAGCTTCACCTCCGGCTCCCGGAGGAGGCCACCAATGAAGGCTTCAGCAATTTCCGCTATGGGCGTGGAGAAGTAGAAGAAACCCTTGCCGCTCCCAATGAAGTACTTCTCTCCGGGAATTGTCTTCCTTTTTTCGGTCATGAAGAGTGAGTACGTGAAGAGCTTCGGAACCTTTGGGCGGTGGAGGTTTAGGCTTAGTCCGGGGTTTACTCTTTGAATCCTCCGGTATATGAGGCCTTGGAGGTAGTGCTGGTGGTTGTATGGGACTTTAAACTCGGAATTTTTCCCATCAAGTCTTATTAGGAACCGCATAAATATCCCCATCAAGGGTTTTGATATCACTACCTATACGACTTTGAAATATTTAAATTTTATCCAAGAACGATAATACAACATTTACTATTGCTTGAAGAACTTTGCCCCTTATTAAAACAATGAAATTTAAAAGAAGGGTCAAGAAATCACACACTTGCTCCAGCCGCATTTGGGACAGGTGGCGCATCCGCTCTCCATCTTGAGCTCCACGAGCTCTCCATCTTTTTCATAGCACACCGGACAGTAGGCTACCCCAAGAAGGTCTTTTACGTTTCTTTCCTTAATGGTTTCCGCTGCTGGTTTTTGGGCTCTTGAGATACTCAAAGAAAACACCGGTGCTTCTTTTCCGTTGGTGCCGTCTATTATCGCCTCAACATTGATGAACTTTTTGAGCCACGATTCACTCTCAACGATCTCTCTGAGTATTTTCTTTGCATATTCGCTCGGCTTTGCCGGTACGCGCTTCTTCTTCTCACCCTCCACAGAGTACACCTGAACGCTCAGGCTTCCGTCCCTGTAAACTGTAACTCCCTTACATCCAAGGGCATGGGCTAGGAGGTAAGCGGCCTTAACGTCTTCAACGGTTGCGTCGTTTGGCATGTTTATGGTCTTGCTTGCGCTATCGGTGAGCCAGAGCTGGATGCTTGCTTGGGCCAAGAGGTGGTCAAGCCAGTGAATGTCCATTGCGGTCACAAAAACTCTCTGCATGTCTTCCGGTATCTCCTCGAGTCCCTGCACGCTTCCGTAGTTGTCGCTTATCTTTTGAAGGATCTCATCGTTGTAAAGTCCTCTCTTCTTAAGCTCAGCCTCGAAGACCGGGTCAACGTAGTAAAACTCTCCAACCGTGACGCTCTTCTTGTAAACTAGTGCAAAGATTGGCTCAATTCCACTTGAGGTATCTGCTATCATTGAGACGCTTCCCGTCGGCGGGCATGTGGTTACCATTGCGTTCCTTACGCCGTATTTCTTGATTTCCTCAACAAGCTCATCCCACGGGAGGTTCCATATCTCCCTGTGGTAGTAGCCCTCCACCGGCAGCTCTCCCTCAGGATATCTGGTCTTCTCGTAAAGCGGGAAGGTTCCCCTCTTCTTTGCCGCCTCTATGCTGTACTTGTATGCGTAGAAGGTCAGGTACTCCGTTGCCTTCCTCATGAAGTCGTAGCCTTCCTTGCTGTTGTAGGGAATTCCAAGCTTGAACAGGGCATCTGCTAACCCCATCATCCCAACGCCGATTCTTCTGGTGAGCTTTGTGTTGTGGTCAATCTCCGGAAGCGGGAACTTGTTCACATCGATAGCGTTGTCGAGGTATTTGGCAACTTTCATTATAACTTGAGCATATTCATCCCAGTCGAAGTAGGGCTTTCCTTCCTCGTCGTATTTTACAAACTTTGCTAGGTTTATAGAGGCTAGATTACACGATTCGTAGTCATAGAGGGGCTCTTCCCCACAGTTGTGGCTCATAAATCCGTTGGAGACATAGCTATGAATCTCCGGTACCGTTAAGTCATAAACAATTTCTTCTCCGATGATTTCCACACTATCAACTCTTGCGTAGGGTTCGTCAATTTTTGTTTTATTGAGCCTAATTTTTTCTTGTTTTTCTCCTTCGAAGCCAATCTTTTCTGCAAACAGCTTTCTGCTGTAGTTTGCTATAACGAGTTCATAATATCCCTGCGCTTCGTAGATTTTCTTTTCACCGTCTTTGGTTGTGTATTCAAATGTACCCTTGTATGGCCTTTCGTAGATTTTTGATAGTATACCAAAGAGAAGCAGTAAATCTTGGACGTCTCTTAAAAGCTCCCTATCCCTTGAAGTTAGTCTTATTGCACTATCATTGTCCACGTAGCCGTCAGCTGTGAAGAGACCTCTTAAAAATGCTCTGATCTCATTTGGCTTTAAGCGGTAAACGATTTCTGGAACTCTTTTTTCGTTCGTTTTGACTATTTTCTCAAAGAATCTGTAGGCTTCGCCCCTCACTCCAAGCTTGATTTCACTTCCGTATTTGTGAGGTTCGGCTTTGGAGTTAAAGTGCTTCTTGAGTATTTCAGAGATTTTATGCGCCATCTCCTCTTCTTTTTCAGCGTTGAAGTAGAACCAAACCCTCTTATCATTTGTGTTAATATATCCATCCCCAATAAACCATCCCAAGGCAAACGCTAAATCTTCACCTATACTCTCGCTTCCAAAGTCATCCTCGATCTCAAACCTTGGCAAGGCTATTAAATCACCTTCTTTAAGCTCTTCAACTGCTTTCCAGCCATCCTTTGTCATTATCTTATGGTCAAGGGTAGCGGTTATCTCGTAACCCTCTTTTGTCTTTACTCTAGCCACTTTCTTTCTTCCAACTTTCCAGACATAGGCTTTGGTTTCAATGGGGTCTGCTACAGCGAGCTGCTTTCCGTGTGCAGTCTCATAAATGACTTCTTTCTCTTCTTCATTTGGAAGTAGGATCGTTATTGGATAAGCGAACTCTTCTCCTTCCTCAGCTATTCCTTCAACTGCAACAACTTTTTCTTCGTTCCTTTCTTTTGCAATCCTAAAGAGCTCTTCAATCTTGAGGTAGCCCTCGGGTGTTAAAACCCTTGTATCCCCAACAACACATGGGTTGGTTGCACGGATTTTTTCACCCTTTGCAGGCTCCAAAACGTTTCTTCTGTTTATTATGTCAAAGAACACTACGCCCGGATCAGCCTTTGCCCATGCCATGTAGGCCAATTCTTCAAAAAGGCTCCTTGGGTCGATTTCCTTGACCTTTTTCCCTGTTCTTGGATTGATAAGAGGATACCTCTTCCCTTCTTTGAGGGCTTCCCAGAAGTCAGCCCAAAGGCCTACGCTAATGTTGAAGTTGCTTAAAACGTTTGTTCCAACATTCTGCTCTTTTGCATGGATGAACTTCTCAATATCCGGATGCCAGACCTCAAGGATTCCCATGTTCGCTCCTCTTCTCACTCCACCCTGCTTTATCACATCGCTAACGGCATCGATGAGGTGCATGAACGATACGGGTCCGCTGTTAGAGGTGTAAATTCCGTTCCCAGTAAGGAGATGAACGTCCTCAACCTGAAGATCATAAACATGGGCCTTTCCGAGAGGTTCTATCTTTGAAATTTTTGTGGGGTATAGCTTTGAGAGCATTTCGAAATACTCTACTTCTTCCGGTTCAAGCCTAAGCTCATCTTTTAGCTCCAGTATCTTCTTTATGAATGCCCTGTGGGTGACTTTTGAGTTGTAGGCAAGAAGTTTGTAATCTCGCTGTATTTTTGCCCGGGTTTCTGGGTTCTTTATACGGTATATTGCATTGAATGGGAATGAGAATTTCTTGTTCTTTCCGTTTTCCTTTAGGTTATCTATAGCTTCATCTGCCATTTTCGAGAGCTTAACTGACTCCTTCAAGATACTAAACGCTTTAAGTTTCATATCCTTTGTTTGGATTCTGAGGGTATGAACAGTCTGGTGACCGGGAGTGGAAGGAGAATACTCTTGTATGCTCGTTACTATTCCAAGAGCTATTAACAGAAGTTGTGCATCTTTTATAAAATCCTTTGAAATAGACTTGAAAGCTATTCTATAGTGTTGATCTACTGAACCGTCCCCGTCAAAGAATCCAGCTAAGAAAGCGGCCATAACGGGAGGGTTGCTCCTGAAAATGGCGTCGGGCACACGTATGTTCTCAGATTTATCTTTTGAAAGACCGTTTATTTCAAGGAATCTCACAATCTTAGTTGAGGGTATCACCAGTGTTAACTTGTTGCTCTCTTCCCTGAGGAACTCCTTAGGTTCTATGCCAAAGAGTTCCGTGAAATACTTTTTAACTTTCTCCTTTATCTCGGTTTCTGTTTTATTCAGATAGATTTCTATTTTAGAATTCTTTCTTCTTCCATTTTCGAAATAGTGTCTAATGTGACCATCAGCATATATTATTCCAAGGAGGTAAGCGAGCCTCTCATCGAGTATTTCTGGTAAATTAACATCGTAGCCTTTGCTCTTAAGTTCAACATCTGTTTTTAGTCTGATGTATTCACTACTCTCCCATTCGGATGCAAGTATGTAGATGTAATCACCAATGTTTAACTCCCTGAGGGGCTTAAGGATTGGCGTTCCGTTCTCATCAAAGACAAGGAATTTGTGATCTTCAGTAACCTTAACTTCATAACCATCTTCAGTAACGACCCTGAACACTTCCATTTCTCCATTATCGTACGCCTCAATAATGCTCTTCAGGCCTGCGTGGGTGACTATCCTTGGTTTTTCCCCGTGTACTATTTCTTTGATTGGTATGAAACCCTTTTCCGTAAGTATTCTAGTGTCTCCAGTAAAACATGCTGCTCCAGTCGTCGTTCCAACCAAATCTCCCTCTGGACGGAGTTTTGAGAAATTCAAACCTGTGCCGCCACCCATTTTTTGGATTATAGCTACATCATGGGCTGCTTTCATTATGCTCTCCATGTCATCCTCTATCGGCACAACGAAGCAGGCTGAGAGCATTCCCAACGGTCTTCCAGAGTTTATAAGGGCCGGGGTGTTTGGCATGAAAATCTGGCTTACCATTAAGTTAAAGAACTCCTCGACGACCTCTTCATACTTGTCAAACTCTCCCCTATCGAGCATATTCAAGAATTCGTCAATGCTTACCTTCATTTTTCCTTTCTCTGCCAGTTCTCTGTAAAGGTTTACCATCCTCTCGAAGTGGTACTTGTTGAGCTTGAAGCGACCTATGCTGTAAACGTTATCGAAGTTCTCAAGGTTCTGCAGGTAGTATTCGACTCTCTTCAAATCTTGGGCGTATCCCCCTTCTTTAGAGAACACTCTCTCGTCATACAGGAGATCGGGAATTGCGGCTAAAATGGCAACCCTCTCAAAGAGCTGCTTTGGACTCTCGATTATTTTTCCTTCTTCATTCTTCATGAGGTACCTGCTTGCCAGAACTCTAAGGGCATTTATTGAGAAGCGCTTGTCTATCTCGTCGAGCTTCTCTTTGTTGAGTATTCTCCTTTTCTCTTCTCTAATCTCTGCTTTCTTCTTCCTGTAGATTATGTAAGCTTTGGCAACATCAAAAAGGCCATTTCTCATCAGCTCTAGCTCTACTATGTCCTGAATGTTCTCTATGTGGGGGGTCTGCCCATCATAAAGCTCATTGATCCTATCAACAACATCCTTCACAATCTTATCGAGAAGATTCTCATCCCTTACCCCAACTTCCCACATTGCCCTTTGTATAGCCCATCTTATACGGCTCTCATCGAAAGGAACTATCCGGCCATCTCTTTTCATCACTTTTTCAACTGGCATATAAACCACCCTGTCATATTATTTTGCTATTCCGCAGTACCATAGTAAAAGTATCGGTAGGAAATAATGAGCAGGTAAGGTAAATATATCTTGCCCTTGCTGAGATTGCCAAGGTGACAAATATTGAAGACAGAGCCCGTCGGAATAATAAAGAGTAGAAAAACCCCCAAGTCGGATATTTTATCCAACTATTCCTCTAAACCCTCATAGATAATCTTCAGCCTGTAGGCATGTTTGAGCTCTTCTTGAGCCATCATGTTGAATATCTCGCTTAAAGAACCGCTAAGTATCTGGCTTAGTTTTTTGTAGAGCTCATAGCTGTGCTTTTCCCTTATGAGGGCCTCTAAGATAAGATCAGTCAGTGTCTGAGGCTCAGCCCTCTCATCCTGGAAGTATGGCTCCAGGCTTAAAGAATCCACGTAATCTATAACCGCGGTTTTTTCCAGAGTCTTCTCACTGCTGAACTTCTCAATTGTATTTTTGTGCCTCAGCTCTTCACTTGCAAGCCACTGGAAGTGTTCGATTAAAGAGGGGTGCTCATAGGTAGCAAAGGTCTCTCCGAGCTTGTAGAGGTTGTAAAGCTCGTTCTCCTGGTGAACTATCTTCTGCAGGAGCTCTTCAAGCTTCATCTTTCTCACTCCGTTATCCCTTTGATATCTACATGGACAAACGCCGCCTCAACCTCATCCAGGTCTTCGATTTTCCTTTTAACTTCTTCGCTTATGTCATGTGCCTCTTTAAGGGTGAAATGTGGGGGAACTTCTATGTGCATTTCAACGTGCAGTTTTGTGCCAACGTAGTGCGCCCTCAGGTCATGCACCCCAACAACACCCTCAACGCTGAGTGCAGTTTCTTTAATCTTTTCACACAGCTCAAAGGGTGGGGAAGCGCCGGTCAGGTAGTTTATGTTTCTGAAGACTATCTCAGCAGCAGCCTTACCCACAAGCAAAGCCACGACAAGTCCTGCCAAAGCGTCCCCATAGGTAAAGCCCAGCCTTTGAAGGAGTAAGCCTATTAAAACAGCGACACTGCTCAGTGCATCACTCCTGTGGTGATAAGCATCTGCAACAAGTATCTGGTTGTTGAGCTTCTTTCCCACTCTAAGGGCGTACTGGGTCATTGCTTCCTTTGAGACAATAGAAATCACAACAACGGCAAGCATGACCGAGTTCACTTCAATAACATGCCCGCTGAAGATTCTTTTCAGGGCATCTCTGGCTATTTCATAAGCAACCAGAAAGAGCAATATGCCTATAAAAAAGGCAAACAGGGATTCAAATCTGGAATGGCCGAAGGGATGGGTTTTATCGGCAGGCTTTGATGCGATCTTAACCCCGAAGTAGCCCACGATACTTGTCGCAACATCCGAGAGAGAGTGTATACCATCGGAAATCAAAGCCAAACTGGAGTATAAGAACCCAACAAAAACCTTCAGAATAGCCAAAAGAACGTTTCCAAGGATGCTCGCTATTAAAGGCCTGTAAACCTCTTCCATAGGTTACGCCCCTCAGTCCGTCACTCCATCATCACGACTCAGGTAAGGCTGAACTCTTCATTGGGTGTTACACAATTCGCATGAGACTTTTAAATCTTTTTCAAAAGACTTGGGCGTGTTTATAGTAACCTTTATTAGGGTTTTTGCTGAATTCTTTCGGGTGGTTGTCGTGATCCCCAGATGGGATCACAGACTCAAAGACCCTGAAAGCGTGGCATTCGCAATTCTTGACGTTTTAGCAGACTTCGAATCAGAAGGAAAGCTGAAGAACCTGCCAAAATCCAAAAAATTTCCAGTAAAAACAATACTGGCAATACTCCTCTTTAAACAATACTACAACCTACCTCTCAGAGACGCCCAGCACTACGGCAGAAAATTCTTCGGAGCAAACATTCACTACTCAACCCTCCACAACTGGGAGAA